>CAYWTW010000015.1:0-2317 GCA_964461325.1 uncultured Candidatus Saccharibacteria bacterium
ATATAAGAGTAGAGACCGGAACCGCCAGCAACATTAGCGGAAAAACTGATGGTTTCATTAATATCATAAGAAGAGCCCGCAACTGGAGAAGAAATAGAAACAGTCAAAGTCTCGTCGTTTTCTTCCGCTTCCTCTTCAACCACAGTAATAGCCACCGTGTCGCTAGCTTGCTGGCTCGATGTGTCAGTAATAGTCAACGTAACGTTGTAGTCACCAGCTTTAGAATAATCTTTGGTTGGCGTCTCGCTCCCGTCCTGCGTCCCGTCGCCAAAATTCCAGATATAAGAGTAGAGACCGGAACCGCCAGCAACATTAGCGGAAAAACTGATGGTTTGCCCGACCTCAAAATTAGTTCCACCGCTAGGACTGGTAATGTCTACCGTGATGGCCGTCTGAGCCGAGGCCAAAACCGCCGACCCCAAAACCAAACCAATCGTCAAAATCAAACTTAAAAATAATGTGTTTTTAAACATATTGATTAACTTATTGATTACAATCTTAGCTTTAAATCTACCACAAAACTACCAAAAATACAACTGGGCAAGAAAATGGCCCGGATCCGCTCGTGTTGAGCAAATCCGGGCCGCTTGTTCGTGGTCATCAACCTTAGTGAGCTTCGACGACCACGATTTTGGGGGTGCTGAAAACCTCCTCGGGGTTTCCACCCATCCCTTCTGGGAAAAATCGAGCGGGGGCCCCTCCAGAGATAGGGAAGGGCCAAACGTAGGTTACAACGGCCACAAAATCACCACCGGTTTCCGTGGCTTTCGCGGAGCCAACAATCGATGTTCCGGGCAACAAAAATTCGATTCGGCCCGGAGCATCGACGTAAACACTAAACGTTGCGGTGTCTCCGACTTCGAAATGATCCTGAGCGCCGGGCGGGTCCGAAACAACAACGTCAAGAACTTTCAGCGGCTCCGGCTCTTCGTTGTCGTTCCCGTTCTGGTTGTCATTGCCGTTGTCGTTGCCATTATCGTTGTCGTTCCCATTCTGATTGTCATTGCCGTTCGAGTTACCGTCGTCTGGCGGTGGTGGCACATCATCAGGATCAAGGTCATCGTTCAAATCGCCGACGACGCTCGCGTCACCACCGCCAATGATGTCTCCCTCAACGACGAGATCTCCCGAAATGTGGGTATTGCCTTCCTCGTCTATAAACACTCCTCCAATTTCCCCACCTCCCGGAGCAATGACTTCATCGCCGGCAATCAGATCATCCTCGGCCTCCAGATCCCCCCCGGCCGAAATGTTGCCTTCAGCCGTGATATCCCCGCCAGACGATTCCTCACCGTCTGGTTCAGCAACGACGTCAACGTTGCCAGTGACGGTGATGTTACCGCCTTCGTCAATCACCGGCCAACGCTGGCCGCAGCCCCAGCACCGGACCAAAATCAAAACAAAAACGGACAGCAACACAGCCACCTTCAACCATTTCATCATCACACACACTCCTGCCCATCAAGGGCGGCAAAAACAACCTATCTCAATGTTCCAATCTACCTCTAGACCTACCGCAAATCACTACCGTCGTCAAGTTCTTCGTCTTCGGTCCAATCCGGCGGTGGCGTCGGTGGCGGAACATCATTACTGTCACCCCGGCCCTCTCGATCACCACGATTCGTTAAATATCGACGGGCGCGATAAATCAAAACAAAGCCGATAATCAATATCAAAAGGATTAGCCAACAAGGATTCCCCGACAGCCAATCGAGGAAACCAAGAGCCGCGACCGGCAACCAAGATCGGCGGATGGGCCGCTCCGGGCCATGAAAGCCAAGGAGTGAGCTCGTCGCCGTTGGTTCTGGCGCAATGACGCCAATCACCTCTAGAGGGTCGGCGCCTGGTGGCACCCGCCAGCGCAGGTCAAGATCGTTCGCGGTCGAGCGATCACAAAAGATATTGTTGATCGCCAATTGAGTCGTGATATAAACGTAGCCGGTGGAATAATTTATTCCCCAGGGTTCGAGAATATCCTCCGCGTAACGAGTCTGAAAAATTTTTACTGCTTCGTGGGTCGTCTGGTCGTAAAAACCAGAAAGAGGGACGTCGAGATCCTCAAACACGCGCAAAAAGGCCTGCAGTTTGCGAACTTCAAACGGATTATTGTTAGCGCCGAAACGAATATATTCGCGCAAATAGACGGGGCATTGCCACTCAAAAGCCGGCATCGCGACCGAGGCAACCGCTTGATCGCGGTTGCGACGTCCGCCACCGCCGCCGCCCCCCCCCCCCCCGCCCCCCCCCCCCCCCCCACCCCCCCCCCCCCCCGGGGGCCGGGTAAAAAAAGATTGGGCAGAACCCCCAAAAAACATTA
>CAYWTW010000015.1:2327-14957 GCA_964461325.1 uncultured Candidatus Saccharibacteria bacterium
CGAAGGCCTCCGCCGCCACCACCACCTCCACCACCCCCTCCGCCGTCAGAGGAAGTGGTAAAAGATGATTCGACTGACACCGCTAATTCATTACCCGTCGGGCCATCGTTTTCAGAAGTCGTCAAGAAAGAACTCTCGGGAGAGACGGCCAAAGAAGGGGTCGTTGGAGGCGGATTGCCGCCGTTCGATTTAACGGTCGTGAACTGATTTTCACCGGAAGTGGCTAAATGATGGGTTGGCTCTTCTTCGTCGCTGTTGTCGCCATCATCATCATCGACGGGAATTGGCAGTGTGGGGGCGCCGGAAAACTCGTCGCTAATCGCTAGAGTACTAAGATCTAGATTATCAACGGATTCCGCGCGCGCTTCGAGAGCAAAGGGAGGCAAAAGAGGCACCACCAAAGACCCTAGTATGGTCACCAGGGTTAGCGCCGAAACCGTCAGGGCTCGGCTGTTTAGCGCTCTTTTATCCGTTTGCAAATATAGACTTTTAACTAAGCAGTAAAAGTGGAGAAAGAGCTATTTCAAAGAACTCAAAGGACTAAACAGCTGGTTTATACCTAGCAGAACCAGTTTTTCTGTCAAGGGGGCCGCTAAAAGACAGGGTCCTTTAAACCTGTCTTTTAGTCAGATTCCTCGATAATTACTGGCTTTTCTGGCTCGAGGGAAATCTCTGATTCAGGAGTATCTAATATTGGCGTTTCTTCTATTTCAGATATTTCAGGCTTGTCATCAGCCGGATTGACTTCGATCTCGGTTTCTGGCTCAGATTCTGGTTCTGGATCGGGCTCTAGATCGGGATCGAGATTGGACTCAAGATCTGGCTCTGATTCTGATTCTGGTGGGTCAATTATCAGACCAGCTTGTTCTAAAATAGTTTTCAAATCTTTCTCGCCAACACAAATATCGCCCAAGCACAAGCGTTCCGTTCGCACCTCCCTGACCCGCAATATCCCGTCCTCGCTTATTTCCCAATTATTCGCCAAATTTTGAATCGCTTGGACCTGCAATAGCGGTGACGGCGACTGGCCAAAAGCATTTAAGCTTGGGTCCAGACGGCGAGACTGCAAATTGATAAAGGTTAAAATTAAACCGAAATCGTGGTCATCGGCTCCTCCCCCGTCGTATTCCTCGAGCGCAAAACCAATGTTAGCTTCATCAGCGGAGGCCTTTTTCCCCACTCCGGCCACAGACGAAGCGGAAATTCTGTCACCGATGGCAATCGGTCCGCCTTCCAAATTAACTTTAGTGGGCACTCGGCCAGCAAGGGCAACAAGCACGTTTTGGTCGGCGTATTTTTTGTTGCAGTCATCAAGCTGGTCGTCACCCGGGCAAACCGTGGCGTTGCCGATAAAACCTGGCGCGGTCGACACAACGCCGATCAAACGCTCGTCCCCCAAACTTCTTGTTTTTTCCACCGACTCTTTCTCGGTCGGACTCCAGGAAACCAGGTCACCCGGCTCTGGCTTGGAATCAAAATCGGCCGCCAAAAAATATTCGGCATAGTCCGAACCGGTGGTGGTGTAAGTGACGCCGCCCGAACCATTTCCCTGTATCATTCCGCCCATCGTTCCATTGTGAGAAAAACCGACAAAGTGAACATTGGCGTTGTTGGTGGTATTGATTTTTATTCTTAAACCCTTTTGAGTTTGTCCGATTGCGGTATTAGAATTAACGATGTCATACACAAAACCATTTCGATTCCAGGCTTCAACATACATTGCTTTATTGTCAGTAGAACCGGTCTGGGAATTAACAATATAAGAGACATAATTACTATCAATCGCTCGTTCAAGGGAAAAAGACACGAACGGAGTGCTGGTTCCAATACCAAGATTACCATCAATAATAACGTCGTCTTCAAAAACGGCAGATTTGCCTCCAGAAGAGCCGACGGAGAGAAGAGCGGATGGGGTTGAACTGCCCACTCCCACCCGGCCGGCAAAATAGGCGGAAATCGGATTGGAAAGCGTCGTCGAGGCCACGCCCACCGCGAGCGGCCCAGAACTGTAAATACCGCCAATCCCGACGTTCAAACCACCACCAACCTTGAGCTGATTGCCCACAAACAAGTCGTCTCGAATTTGCGCGGCGCCCGCCTCAAACGTATGCGCCAAAGCCGAAGTAAACTCCGCGCCAGAAATATCAATTTTATGCAATTTATCGCCACCGCTTGATTCCAAAATGTAGAGATACCGCCCTGCAATGTCAGGAATTAAATCGGTGATACTGCCCGAGCTCGGCGTAAAAGTTAACTCGCCAACAATCACCGGATTAACGGGGTTATAGATATCCACGATCGTTAATTCGCCATTATTTGCTCCGACATTAGCGTCGGTAATGTAAGCATAACGACCAGCAACACGAATTCGCACTGGTTCAGCACCAAGGCTGGCATCGGTATTTAGTAAAAGAGTACTAATCACCGCCGCTGAATCAACAGGACTGGCTTTAATTATTTTAAGTTCGGTTAGAGTATTTAAACCACTAACTCGCGACGAAACCGTGTAAGCATAGGCCCCTTCAATCACCGCGCTTGAACTAACTGCCCCCAAAGAAATAGTTTTGGCGATAAACGGCGCCGTGGGATTAGCCACATCAATTATGTAAGAATTGCCACTACCACTTGCCGCAGTGGTAACGTAAGCATAAGTGCCATAAACAACGACGGAGTCGATGTAGCCAGTGGTTAAATAGCCGGTGACTTGCGGGCTGGTTGGATTAGAAACATCGGCGATGTAAAAAGAATTTGTGGATCCTTCAGCCGCGGCATAGAGATAGCGCCCCTGCGCGAACAACGCGCGCGGCGTGGTTGTCGCGAGCGTACCAACCAAAACCGGTGGGGAAAGCGTGATGTCAAAAATTTTAACGCCATCATCGCCAACGTAAGCATAACTGCCGGCCACCGCCACCGAACGCGGCGTGGCGGCCAAGGCCACGCTTGTAATCAGGGCCGGAGTGCTTGTCGAGACATCAAAAATCTTTAGATCCACAGAGCTCTGATCCACCACATAAGCACGATTAGCCACCACGTCTAAACCAGCGGGAGTCCCGCCAACGGCAGTACTTCCCACGAGGGTCGGATTTTCGGGAATTTGACGGAAATTACCCCCCGTTAAAGTCAATTTTTCAGACGGCGTAGTGGTGCCAATGCCCACGTAGCTGGTACCACTCTGTACCGCCAATTGATTCGTCCCAACCACGAAACCTAGATTGCTTAAGGTCGACGTAGCTGTTGATGAGATACTAAAAGAACCACCGGAATGCGCGATTCCGGTATCAGACAGATGGATCGAGCCCGTCCCGACCTGCAGAGCGCCCTTAACCCAAAGATTAGCGGAAAAAGTACTCGTGGCATTCGTTCCTGTCCCCAGAACATCAATGAATCCGGAGAAAGTCGAGGTGCCGGAATCACCGCGAATCGTCGTGGTACTTGTTCGTCCAACAAACAAAGCATCGAGGGCCGAAAAAGCGGTAGAGGACGCGTAGTTAAAAGAATTCAAACCAGACCAAGTATTGGCACTATAAGTTTTCGGAATAGTGCTCGAAGCGTGAACAAAAGTATTAACCAGTGTGTCGCTATAGTAACGATTGGTCGAACCTTGAGCCAGGGCGTCGGTCGTCGTGGCCGCCAATTGCGCCGCGAACGGAGTGACGAAGTCGCTTAACTCTTTGGCCACAAAAGCGGCCGGCACCGCGCCGAGTTGACGGCGCGGCGTCATTTCGCCATCACCCTCAACATTGACGCCCAAATAAAGCGTTTGGTCAAAATCGACGCTAGCCAAACTCGTGGTTGTTCCGAGCATCACCGAAAAAAGTCCATTGGTCACGGCCACTGACTGGGTCTCCGTCCAAATATTGGCTCCGCCGGTGAGCGTCGTATAAAGCGAAAAAACAATCGAGTAGTTACCATCAGACACCGCCACGTCGCTGTCGTCGGTTAATTTGCCTTGGTAATTAATTTTTTCATTGATGGCCGCCACGGCGAACCCCGGGCAATCGAAAATCGCGACGGAAAAAACAACTAAAATCAATAGCCAAAAAAACAGAACTCGCCTCATTTTATCTTTCGATTATAACACGCGATTGACTATAGCCGACCGCGCTCAAACTCCAAACCAGTGGGGATAAGTTGGAATTAAGAGGGAAGTGCCCCGTGGCATTTCTTATATTTTTTACCCGAGCCGCAGGGGCAGGGGTCGTTGCGACCGACCTTGTCATGATTAGCTGGCAACGCGGCGATTGAGACTGCGGATTTGGCTTGGGGTTCCTTAACGGGGCTAAGCAAGTTTGGTAAAAATTTTTCTAACTGTTCGGTCATTCGAGCATCGAATGATTGGAATAATCGCAGAGCTTCGCGCCGGTATTCCACCAGCGGATCGCGCTGACCATAGGCCCGCAAATTAACGCTCGAACGCAGATATTCCATTGACTCTAAATGCTCCATCCAAAACACATCAAAAATCTCGAGCAAAAGCAGGCGAACGCGCTCAACTAAGGATAGATCAGACCAGTCTAAACCAGTAGCGGCCGGCACCAAACGCTCAAATTCTTGACGAACGGTCACCAAATCGCCAAACAAGACTTTTCGGCGTCGATCATAAACCAAACGCCGCTGATGATTCAAAACATTGTCGTAATCAAGCACGTGGCGGCGACGGTCAAAATTAATACCCTCAATCTTTTTTTGAGCCGTTTCAATCGCCCGATTCACAAACCGATGTTCGATCGGCTCATCTTCTGGCAAACCCAGGTGACCAATCATTTTTTTGGCTCGCTCGCCGGCGAACACTCGCGCCAAATCGTCTTCAAGCGACAAATAAAACTGCGTTACGCCCGGATCGCCTTGACGGCCGGCTCGCCCCCGCAACTGATTATCGATTCGACGCGCGTCGTGCCGTTCCGTCCCGATGACCAAAAGACCGCCCAACGCCCGCACATCCTCCGCATCCTCTTTGGTCGCCCGCGCGCCACCCAGCTTTATATCCACTCCCCGGCCGGCCATGTTGGTCGCCACCACCACACTGCCGCGCCGTCCGGCGCCGGCGATGATTTCTCCCTCCGCTTCGTGATTCTTGGCGTTCAAAATGGTATGAGGGACGCCGGCCGCGCGCAAATTTCTCGACACGGCTTCATTTTTCTCGATCGAGACAGTGCCGATTAAAATTGGCTGGCCCAAAGCGTTCACCTCCTTGACCTTACGCACCAAAGCTTGCCACTTGCCCCGCTCGGTTTGAAAAACTAAATCATTCAAATCTTGGCGCCGGCTGGGCTGATTAGTCGGCAAAACCACGGTTTCTAGGCCATAAACTTTGTTAAACTCTTCTGATGAAGTCAGGGCCGTGCCAGTCATCCCCGCCAATTTGGCGTAAAGCTTGAAATAGTTTTGAAGGGTAATGCTCGCGTAAGTTCGCGACTCCTGTTTGATGGCCACGCCCTCTTTGGCCTCCACGGCCTGATGCAAACCTTCCGACCAACGTCGTCCCGGTTGGAGTCGGCCGGTAAAATCATCGACGATAATCACTTCGCCATCCTTCACCACATAATCGCGATCACGCTGGAAGAGCGCCCGCGCGCGAACTGCTGTTTCCAGATGATGCACATAGAGGATACCCCGTTCGGTATAAAGATTAGCCAGACCCAATAGTTTTTCGGCCCGAGCAATCCCTTCTTCGGTCAGAACAATCTGGCGAAACTTTTCATCAACGGTGTAATCGGATTCGGGCTGAAGTTTGGCCGCGATTCCGGCGAAAATTTTGTAAAGATTATTAGCTTCCGCCGCCGGAGCGGAAATAATTAACGGGGTTCGGGCCTCATCAATCAAAACCGAATCAACTTCATCGATAATCGCGAAATTGTAACCCGTCTCGCCGCGTGACGACTGCACTACGTCCGACGGACGCCGAGCGATATTATCGCGGAGATAGTCAAAACCAAATTCATTGTTCGTCCCGTAAGTAATATCGGCCGCGTAGGCCTCCGTTCGCGAACAGGGTTTCAAAAATTCGTAAAAAACACGATAAGAACCGGCGGCATCACGAACAGCGTCAGTCTCGCGGTGGGTCGGGTCATAGCGATAAGACACGCCATTCATGTTGATCACCCCCACCGACAGCCCCAGCGCGTCATAAATCTGGCCCATCCAAACCGCGTCACGCCGTGCCAGATAATCATTAACAGTCACCACATGCACACCGCGCCCGCTCAAAGCGTTCAAAAAAACGGCGAGCGTCGCCACTAAAGTTTTCCCTTCACCGGTTTTCATTTCCGCAATCCGTCCCTGATGGAGAGCGATGCCGCCCAAAACCTGAACATCATAATGACGTTGGCCAAGGGTTTGGCGAGCCGCCTCCCGCACCAAGGCGAAAGCCTCCGGCAAGAGATTATCGAGAGTCTCCCCGTCGCGAAGATGCCGCTCGCGCAGACTTAGGCTCTTCTCCCTAAGTCGCGCTGGCTCGCAATCAAAAAAATCTTTTTCTCGTTCATTAACCAACTTTAGCGTCGGCTCGATGGAACGCAAATAGCGAGCACTGTGGTCGCCCACCAAACGACCGAAGAAAGACATCGCCGGCCAGTATGGCACAAAGGTCAACACGAAACAACCCCGCCGGCTGAAAGCCGGCGGGGTTGGATCGAGCAAAAGAAAACAGATTAGCGGCGCTTCTTGGTGGCCTTGCGACGCTTGGCGGTCCTTTTGGTAGAGCGGCGTTTAGCGGTCTTGTGTTTCTTAGTAGCAGTCTTCTTTTTAGTCGTGCGCTTCTTTTTCATCGTGTGAGAATTTTTTTAATGATTAAAAATTTTCCAAGTTCAGCAATAATTATTTTCGACCCTGTCATTAATTATTGCCTCCGCTATAAATTATCGAACAAAAAAAAATTCCTCACAATAAAAATCGCGTGCGGTTTGTGGATAACTGCGCGCTCGAAATTATTATCGCGCGCGCAGTTTTTCCTGCTCATTTGTGGCCGACGACCAACGAACTCCAAAACTAAATGTCTTATGTGAGTGCTGTCGTCGGCCGCAGATGGGCACGAACGACGCACTATTCACATTATAAACGATTAAAAAATTTCCGCAAAAACGCAAAACCCGCCGAAAGGCGGGGCTTGCGCAAGACATCTATGGAGAGCGTCGTCTCGCCGAAGCGAGATTAGCACTCACCCGCCGAGTCTAGCAAAATTCGATTTAAAAGTCAACCCCGTGTCATTCGCGGCCAACAGAATCAATCGTGCCGGCGCGGACGCCGCGAATCAGCTCCTCCAACTGGGTTCGAGCTTCTGGTTTGAGGGTCATTGCTTGTTCAATAACGGTCACAGCCTCGGTCCGACGATCATTCGCGTAATAGGCCGCGGCCAAGGAGATTTGCGCGTCGAAATCATCTGGTCGTTCGGCGGCCCGCACCCGCCAGAGCACGAGCACGCGGTCGAACTGCTTCGCGGCGGCGTAGGCGTTAATTAAACGGGGGTCGGCGACCGTCGTCGTGCCAAAACCGGCGAGGAGCGCCTCATCGGCCGCGGCAAATTGGCGCGTGAGGATTAATCCCGAGGCGTAGCGCAAGCGAGATTCAGAAGACGATTCATCCAAACGAAAGGCTTGATTGAAAACGGAAAAAGCCGATTGATAATCTTCTTGCGCCACGTACACCGCGCCGAGATCCAAGAGTAAAAGTTGCTTTCGAGGCGAGAGGGCTAACGCCTGTTTGAAAAACTCAACCGCCTCCTCGTAACGGCCAAGGTTGGAATAAAAAGCGGCCAAAAACATGAGTGGGCGTGGGTTGCCTGGATTGGCGGGAACCTCCTGCTTAATCTGCTCTTCCGCTCGAGCGATGATCGCCGCCGCTTCCGCCGATGGAAGATCGCGACTAACGCGGAGAACGCCGAGCGTCTGATTAACTAATTGCTCGCGCAACTCCAGCCGACCCAGCGCGGGCGGACGGGCAGTCAATTGCTCGAAAATCTCCAAACGCTCAAGTGGCGGGGACGAGCTCAAGGCATTGATTAAGCCGCGAGCGAGAGCAAGGGGGCGGCCATTCAGCCACCAAGCCGAACCAAGCACCCAGACGATAGCCAAAAACGCCGCCGGCCAAATCAAACCGGAAATTGGTGGTTGCTGATTTGATTTAGAGTTAAATCCGCGGTTCTCGGATGGAGCAGTCTCCCAAGCCGAAAATTGGAGATAAGCCAACAGAGCAAAAAACATCAAATAGCTAACCAAATTATCAAACACAAAAACATTGTGCACGCCGTAGGCCACAAACAGGCCAGTGAGCGCCGATTTTTCAAAGACGGAAAAATTAATTCGGCGCCAGAGCAGATAGATAGCCGCAACGTAAAGTGACAAATAAGCAGCGAGGCCCAACAGGCCGGCGCTGGTTAACCAATCCAGAAAAATATTGTGCGCGCGATCAAACCACGGCTCTTGGCCGTACAGTGACGGATCATAATATTTGCTAAACACGGCGATAAAGTTTTCCGGCCCCCAACCAAGAATCGGCCGCTCCAGAAATCCTTGCCACGACATTTTCCAAATCGCCAGGCGGGCGCTCGTCGTCGCATCGTCAAGTGAGATCGAAGCGAGGCGAGCCAGGGGCTCGCTTGAACGAACTAACTCACTATCCCGCAAAACAATAAAGCCGCCGATCAGCAAAAATACCGCCGCCAAAAACCAGATAGCGCGGCGGCGCCAAACATCATTCGATTTTTCTTGCCAGATAAGCAGGATTGAACCGACGATCAAACCCGCCACCAAACCAATCATCGAACCCCGCGTAGCGGTGTGGTAGAGAATCACGGCCCCCAAACCAGCCACGAGCCAAAAAGGCCAAGCCGGCCAAGTAACTGGCCGGCGCCGTTGCCAAAAAATCGCGAGAAAAAACAAAAAAAGCAGGTAACCGGCCAAATAAGCCGCGTTGCCAAAAGTGGAATCAAGACGAGAGGCGCCACCGCTTGTCGACCACCAACCGAGCAGCTGCATGAGACCGTAGAGAGCAACCAGGGTACCGGCCGAAATCGTCGTCAGCCAGAACCATCGCCAATGAGTAGCGGTTTTTAAAACGCTAATTAGTAAAAAGAAATATAAGGCAACATAAAAATAATTTAAAAAACCTTCCATTCTCTCAAAATTTGACCAGAAACTGCGCTCAGGATTTAAACCAAAAATGGTCGCAAGCAGAGATGCGGCCAATAAGCCCGTAACGGCGTAAACCAACCAGCCGCGTCGGGGGCGATAATTTTTATCTAGCGCAATTAGCACCAGCCACAAAGCCGAGGCCAGAGTGATAACGATCCGGAAAAAGAAGGCCTTGCCAGTAATGTAAGGGAAAAAAAGACTGTTGGTAACAATTAAAGGCGTGAGGGCAATTAAGAAGATAAGGCCGCGAGTAACCCGGGCCAAAACATTTAATAAAGTTACAGGCATTATTGCGACAATAGCACAAAAGTTGTAGTGTTACAAGGGTGATTAATCGTTGGCGCAACTGTCTACATCGTCTCCTTCGCCGGAGCGAGGCCTACACCAAGACAGACATGGTTTACCTCACTCGGGGTGGATTTTGGCTGACGACAGGTCAGATCGCGTCCTCGGCCCTAGGTGCCGTTCTGTTGATTGCCTTCGCCAACCTGTTGCCGATTTCAACTTATGGTATGTATCGCTATGTTCTATCCGTTATCGCTATCCTAGCAATATTCGCCTTACCGGGAATTAATGTCGCATTCATCAGCGAAACAGCACAGGGAAACCGGGGTAACTTTTGGTTTTTGTTTAAAACTAAGGTTCTTTGGAGTTTAATCGGAGCCGGCACCTTATTGGTAGCGGCAGGTTACTACCTGTGGCAGGGCAACGCTAACTTATTTGGCGCGTTCTTGGTCTCAGGTCTAGCTTTCTCTCTTTTCCACGCTTCTGGTCTGTATGATTCAATTCTCCACGGCCAAAAAGAATTTGGTCGTTCCGTTGCCTATAACACCGTAATTCGCTTTATTGCGATGGCAATGATGCTAACGGCTCTATTTTTAACAAACAATATCATAATTATTCTGCTTATTTATTTTATTCCGGAAATTATTTTGAATTTAGCAGTAACCCAAAAAATCCTAAAGCGATGGACGGGGTCATCAAAACCCGTGGTTGATCGAAACATCGCTCGGTATGGCTTTCACCTGAGCATTATGGACGCCCTCAAAGCGGTGGCTGGTCAAATCGACAAAATTATCGTCTTCCAATTTATTGGAGCAACGGAGTTAGCTCTCTACAGCTTTGCCATGGCGGCACCAAATCAGGTCAAGAATTTGCTCCAAAACGCCAAGGTTCTAGCGTTACCAAAATTAGGCTCATCACCAGATAGTTCAATTAGAAATTTTTTACCCCGAAAGATCTTGCGCTTTGAAATTGTGGCGGCGATTACTGTTGGGTTATATATTCTGGCCGCCCCATTCATCTACAAACTTTTCTTACCTCAATACACCGAGGCAATTTTACTGTCACAAATCTACGCCCTGATAATCTTATTTTTACCGCGCGGCCTATATTCCACCGCCCTGGTGGCCAAAGCTAAAAAGCGAGAACTTTACCACCTGCGAACAATTTCGCCAGTGATAAAAATCACAATCTTGTTGCCCGCCGTCTTTTGGTGGGGTCTGTGGGGGGCGGTGGTAGCGAGGGTAATTGGAGAACTGGCTACGTATTTTATCTACGTCCTAACTTTTAGACGAGCGTTCAAGGTCTCGACGGGAAAACAAGAAGTGGTGGGGGTAAATAACGAGTAAATAATAAACAAGATAAACTAAAACGATCAGGAGATGAACGGAAAGCAGCCAGATTGCTAAATCAGAGACCGTTAAGCTAGCCACAGCCAAAATTAGATACAAACCCCAAACCCAGTCATAGACGAATAGAGAAAAATAATTGAAGAGCTTAGTGATCACTCCCTTAGGCGCCAATGACGGAACAGGCCCGGAAGGTAAGTCAACTATCTCATCAATTCTATCCTCCAGCTCCAATTTGTACTTGATGTGCCAACGGAGTTTGCTAATAGTCCCGGCCGCCGCCGACAACACAGCCACCAACAAGGCGATAATGAGAAATTGGCTCGCCTCGGACAGGGCGTAGATAAAAAAGCCAGCCGCCATAAACAAGGCTAAGGGGTAGAGAAAATGGAACAAGCGATCGTAATAAATCCCCCGCTGGGTAAAATGTGACTGGAAACGGGCCAACTCGCCATCCACTTTGTCGAGGATTGAGACGAAAGCCAAGAGTAAAAGTTGGGCGATAAAAAATCCAGCCCCACCACCATCCGTCAGCTGATAAAAATTGAGCCAAATAACCAACAGAGTGAGGACAATTCCTAAAACGGAGACATGGTTGGGTCGAATTGGTCCGGGCCAGCGGCTAATCACCCAAGTCAAACGGGCCGACACGGCACGCTCCACCCGATAAACCCAGCTCGAATTCCGGATTTTGTTTTCTTTCCCGGTCCAAACTTTTTTGGTGAAATCTTTAAAATTCATTTTGATCAACCTGAAGGATGGCCTCGACCGCCCGTATTGTGCGCTGGAAAGAGAAAAGTTTTTTAACTCGTTCTCGACCAGCTCGACCCAACCGCTCGCGCCAGGTTGGATCGGAGAGAAGTCGCCACAAAGCTCGACTCAAAGCCTCATCATCGCCCGGCCTTACCAAAAGGCCGGTTTCTCCATTAACCACCAAACGCTTCAAACCTCCAACCGCGCTGGCCACCACGGGCAAACCATAAACCGCGGCCTCAAGACCAGCATTGGGAAACCCTTCAGTCTTTGAATATAAAGCAAAAATATCGGCTTGTAAATACTCGGTTTTCAAACGTTCTGGGTCAAGTAGACCCAAAAATATTACCCGATCGGCTATTTTTAATTCTTGGGCTAGTCGCATGAAGCTAGACCGAAAATGACCCTCTCCCACCAAAATTAGTTTGGCCTTTAGGTTGGGGGTCTCACCAACAATCTTGGCCCAAATTCTAATCAGACGGTCCTGAGATTTGTTACCGTTCTTCATTGACCCGACATTTAATATTCGCAATTCTTGATGCCCACGCCTGGTCGTGAACAGATAATCATCATCGGCCACGGGATCTTCAATCCCATTCTCTATTATCACCACCTTTCTTCGGTAAAATGGTTGGTAGCATAGTAACTCCCTTCGAACATCGTTTGACACAGCAACGATGCTGTCGGCCCAGTGGTTTAATAATAAGTCGATGAGTTTTAGTTTCCAGGTTTTGCGCCGAGGAGAGCCAGATTCTCTAATAACCACCCGCAATTCCGGGCAAAAATGTTTAAGCCAGCGAGCCACAATATTAGCCTGATCTAAGGTGGCATAAACAGCGCTAATTTGGTCACGACGAACTAATTCAGACAGGGAGAGATAAAATTTTCGATTGAACAAGCCGCGCCAAGGTAAAGTAAGACGCTTGACCTTTGGTGACAGGCGTTCCTCAAGGCTAGTTGATGGGCTAGGAAACAAAGTTAAGAGAGCAACGCAACGATCACGAGATTGCAAATAATTTAGTTGGTCGACGAAAACTTTCTCGGCGCCACCAATCGCCAAGTTGTTAATGATAAACAAAGTGTACGGCATATTTTAAGTTGAGCGTAAAACCCCCCAA
>CAYWTW010000016.1:0-14421 GCA_964461325.1 uncultured Candidatus Saccharibacteria bacterium
TTACCTACGATCAGAGCGAGCCCTACGCTTTTGATTGGACTGGCTTGCGGATTGACTCTTTTGCCCGCGTTCGTTACTTTGACCGTTTTAGCTCCGATTTGATTGACGGCCACAAGAAAGAATTTCTCGCTCTTTTCAGTCTCCAATCTTCCCAAGACGAATCCGACATTTTTGAAGATAATTTCGAGGTCGAATCGATCGCGACCGTCAAGGGCCTCAAGCTTGTTTCCGGCGGCCAGTTCCCCGGCATCGCGCTGCGCCGGATTACCGCCGTCAACGAAGCCGACATTGATACTCTCAATGTTTCCTCCTCTACTAAAACCGTTTTCCACCAAGCGATTGCCGACGGCCAAACCATCTATACTCCCACCGCCCCCATCACCCACGGCGTCTGGTCCGGCCTCTTCTACCTCACCATCAACTTTGAGGAAGGCGACGCGAGCTACGTCATCGGCGAAGGGTTGAATGGGGGTTACACGGTCGTGGAGGGGTGGCCGGAGGGCTGGAATCATCTCTGGCGCACCCGGTTCTTGCCTGATCTCACGGCCCAGATTATCTCCCCGACTCTAGATCAAGTCTTTTTTAAAGGCGACATTATCCCCTGGCAAGCCCATTACTCATCGCTCCTCCACAGCTGGGATGAGTCCTTGTCCCTGGACACGAGCCAAGCTCCTCTCGGCGACAACGTTCTCCGCTCTGGCTACGGCACCACGGCAGTGGTGCGGGTGAAGATTCAAGGCCACAACATTGGCCAACCGGGGTCTGGAGGCAACAATGATTTTACCATTGATGAAATTGTTAAATCTCAAATGGAACAGGTTGGTTTTCCGCCCGGTGTTCTTAAGGCTATGATTCAAATTGAAAGTGAGAGCGACTTTTTTTCGACTAGATATGAACCGTGTTTAGACTTGGAGTATAAAGAGAATGGGTTATACAACAATGCTCCTTATTCTCACTGGGTAATTGGCGGTTCCGGTGGTTTGACCACTGGACCTGGCGCTACGAATTTTGCTCAAAACAACAGCCGCGTTTATTCACCGAAGAAAATGATTGCCGACTTTAGTTTATCTCAATTCAAAATGCCCACCAGCACCACGCCAACGGTTTGGGAGGTTTACAACGCCAATCGAAGTTTCTATTCTTATTGCAGTGGGGTGACGGAACAAAACGGCAATTATCCCGCTCAATTTCTTATCGCCACTAGTTATGGCCCAGCCCAAATGTTGTATACCAGTGCGATTAATGAGGGATTCAACAAAAAACCCGATGATTCTGATTATAACCCACCCAGAAACCCCTGGGATTTATTCAAACCGTCGGTAAATATTCCTTACGCGGTTGAACATTTGGAGGGCAAGTACACAATTGCTGGTAATAATAATTGGGGTGACGCTGTGAATGAGTGTCGAGTAAAGCCCTACGATAATAGTTACTTTGCTGATCTATATGGCGCCAACTGGGTGAAAGCTTTGGACTCAGAATATAATTACAATCTCGAACCAACACTTCTGTGGCAACAAATCACCCAGATGCTTAGCGATGACAAAGATCGCCTTTGGTGGGCGGTGCGTTTGTATAACGGCCAAGCTCCATCGACTATCAAATACGCCAACGATGTTTGTGCCGCTTATCATTTGCAAAATCCATGAAACAGAACATTTTTGTTATCTTACTTTTTGTAACCACAATCGTCGGTTTCTACGTTGTCGGTGTACAAGATCAATCCCCGGCCATTCAGGAGAAGGAAGAGGACGTAATCGACCTATCAAAAATTTCTGTCGATGAGCGTAAAAGACACAGCAATCGTTACTCACTTTTAACCTATATGACAGAAACTGACACCGAAAATTACCTAAAAAATCAAACCTACTTTCTAGACGACAATGACCCCTCCACCAAAGTTATTATTGGAACCTATGGAGCCGACGATTATGGTGATGACGGTGGGATTATCATGCTCCGTCATCTTCCTGATGGGCGTTTTAGTCTCTATTGGGAAATTACTTCACCGATGCTTTGGGCTCCGGCTTACCCCAGAAAAATCGTTGAAGATATCAACGGCGACGGCTTAAAAGAGCTCGTGACTCGCTGGGGCAGTTATCTGAATGACGCTCGCGATGTCCAAATAACAGAATATTGGATTTTCACCCTCAACCCGCATAACAAAACATACAGATTATTAAACCCGATAATTGACAAGGAGAGGAATGAAATTAAAAATTTTAATTTTTCCGACTCGATCGGCGGTGAATATATCAACCGTTTTCAAACAAACGGGATTGTTCCTGATGTTGTGCAAGACATAGACAATGATGGTATATCAGAAATTGTTATCAAGCAGCCGGCGGAAAATATGCTGCTTTTTGGTCGCCCGCCAGAAATATCTGGAATGGGTCCACGCGTTCATATTCACAAATGGAACGGCTCTGAATACTACCTCTGGAAAGAAATTGCCGAATCCGACCCTGAATTTTCTAATCTGCTAAACGCTTCGTGAACCGGATGATCGCTCTCGGTTTAGAGGTCAACCGTCCGGCGGATGATCCAAACGAACAACCGCGTGACGCAGTACCCATTGAAAAATTGTTTGACCCTGATTTTAGCGTGAAGATTGGCGCGGGGTATTTGAAGAATCGATATTAATTTAAAGTATAGTATAATCACCCTATGAAATTCGCGGTGGTTGGTTTAGGGAATCCCGGTGCGGAATATGAAAACACGCGGCACAACACTGGCCGGATAATTTTGGACGAGTGGCGGCGGCTCTGGGGTTGGCCGGATTGGACGCTGGATAAAAAAAAGTTTTGTTTGGCGACTAGGGGCGAGATTGGCAAGCACGAGGCGCTTTTGCTGTTGCCCGAAACTTTTATGAATAAATCGGGGCAATCAGTTGGCGCGGTGGTGAAAAATCAGGCCGCCGCCAAACGCCTGCTCGTTGTTCACGACGACCTCGATTTGCCGCTTGGCCGCTTCAAGCTCTCGTTTGGCCGCGGCGACGGCGGGCACAAGGGCGCTGCGTCCGTTCGGCGGGCCGTCAAAACCAAAGATTTTTTACGTCTGCGAGTAGGCGTGGCCGGTAAGAAAAAACCATCCGGCGAAGCGGCGGTTGTCAAATTCATCCTTGGGCGGTTTAGTCCGGAGGAGCAATCAATTATCAAAAAACTTGCTCAAGCGAGCGAGTCGTTGTTAAAAGTTTGGATGAGTGAGGGTCTCGAAGCGGCGCTGAACCAATTTAACGCCGCGGGCCGCGTTTAGACTGTTGCTGGCGCGTGGGAGAGCGTCATCTTCTGGTTTTTGGCGTCGAAAAGATTGATGACGAAGGGGTAACTCTTGCCCAGCTCGAGCGCCCGGCGCAGCGTCTCTTCGTTTGGGAATTCGGAGATGTGCACCAAACCGGCCACCCCCTCTTCAATGGAGACGAGGGCGCCGTGCTTGTTGTACTTGATGACGACGCCGTTAACTTTATTACCTTTTTGGTATTTCTTGGCCGCGGCGACCCAGGGATTGGGTTTTAATGCTTTAATGGACAGAGAGATTTTCCCGTCTTTAATCTCGATGATTTTGGCCCGCACATGATCGCCGGCCTTGAATAGGTTTTTGGTATTTTCCACAAGGGCCCAGTCAATTTCCGAGATGTGCACTAGACCCTCCAGACCCTCTTCTAATCGGACGAAAACACCGAAGTCGACGGTTCCGGTGACCTCGCCCTCGACGAGATCGCCGAGATTATATTTGGCGATAATTTCTTGCCGGGCGGGCGAGCTCGCTACTTTTTCCGAGAAAATCAGTTTACCTTCGCGCGGGTCGGCGTTGATGACGAAAAGAGTCAGAACCTGACCAACCAGTTTAGATAATTCGGCCATAATCTGGTCTTTATTGCCGTCAACGACGTTGGGATAATGCTCGGGTTTTAACTGCGAGGCGGGCAAAAAGCCATCGATTCCTTGCCAGGGAATAATCAACCCACCCTTGTTGGCTTCTTTGGCCACCAATTCGAGCGGTGTTTTTTGCTCGATGTGTTTTTTGGCCTCCGCCCAGATCAGGGCTTGTTTCGCTTCTTGGAGGGAGAGCTCAAGGTACCCGCGCTCACCTTCGGGGTCGATGACTTTGGCGGTAATGGTGTCGCCTTCGCTGACCTCGCGGATGATGTCCTTAGCGATTAGATATTCACGGCCGAAAATAATGCCTGCCCCGAAAGGGGGGATATCGGCGTAAAGAGCCATTTTCCCGCGGCCAATAACGGTGCCCGTGACGAGTGTTCCGGGTTCGGGACGCGACACGGTCTCGTGGAAGACGAGATCCATCGGGGTTTTAATTTCTTCCGGTTTGGTCTCCGCCGGCTTGGTTTTTTCCATTGTAAGCATTGACAGGCGGTAAATATACAGGAAAGAGGATTGTAATGCAAGTGTTTTTATGCTACAATCGGTTAGTAAATGGTTATCACTTATCACGGTGGCGGGATGATTAAAGTCGTCTCGGGCGAGCGGACGCTTTGTTTTAATCCGTCTAGTAAATCTCGTTTCGCCGCCGATGTGGTTTTGGCCAGTTGCCACGACCCGCGCTGGAATGGGGTTGAGGCTTTTCGCGCCGAAGGCAAAAAAGTTTTAGTCATTGATGGCCCGGGCGAATATGAGACGGAGCAAATTTTCGTACGCGGCGAACCGACGGCGGGGCCCAACTCCCTAATCAACACGGTTTATTGTGTTGAATTAGACGGTCTTCGCCTGGTTCATTTGGGCGCGCTCACCACGTTGGAATTGGGGGAGGCCGAAGCTCATCTGGGCGCCATTGATGTTTTGTTTGTGCCGGTTAATCGTGATTTAATTGAACCCGCGCGAGCCGCTGGTTTGGCGCTCAAGCTTGATCCGCGAGTGCTGGTTCCGGTTGAGCACGGTGGCCTGGCTGATTCCGATTTGCAAAAATTTTTGAAAGAGTATGGAATGGAAAACCCGCGGCATGAGCCGAAATTACTGCTTCGGGCCAAGGATTTGGTGCCCGACAAGACCGAGGTGGTAATTTTGGCTTCCACTTAATTTAATCCAACATCATGAGTCTCCAAACCTATTTAGAGAAAGTTCGAGCCAAACCCTTGGCGGCGCGCCAACAGCTGGCTTTTTTTTGGAGCGCCGCTCTCACTCTCGGGATAATCTTGGTTTGGCTGTTGCTTTATTGGCTAGCCCGGCCGCCAGCCGATTGGTGGGCCGAGGCCGCCGCGCGTTTGCGCGCGGGCTGGGAGGTCCTGCGGTCTAAATTTCAAATCTAAACATGAGTGAAAAAGAGCCGCTAGCGCCCGCGCCCGAGACCTCGTCCTCCGTCATCCCCATCGATATCGTGGAGGAGATGAAAACGTCTTACCTTGATTACTCGATGTCGGTTATCGTCTCTCGGGCTTTGCCTGACGTCCGCGACGGCTTGAAACCGGTGCATCGGCGGATTTTTTATTCTTTGCACGGTTTAGGCCTTTACCATACCGCCAAATTCCGCAAGTCGGCGTTGGTCGTCGGCGATGTACTCGGCAAATATCACCCGCACGGTGATTCGGCTTGTTACGACGCGCTGGCGCGCTTGGCCCAAGACTTTTCGATGCGCTACCCCTTGGTTCTGGGCCAAGGCAATTTTGGCTCAATCGACGGCGACGCGCCGGCGGCGATGCGTTACACTGAGGCCAAGATGGCGCCTCTGGCGGCCGAACTCCTCCGCGACATTGAGAAAGAAACGGTCGATTTCATGCCGAATTACGATTCGACGCGAGAGGAGCCGCGAGTTTTGCCTTCCGCTATTCCCAATCTTCTTTTGAACGGCACCCTGGGGATTGCCGTGGGCATGGCCACGAAGATTCCGCCTCACAACCTGCGGGAAGTCATGGCGGCCATCGTCCATCTGATTGATGAGCCCGAAGCCGGGCCGGAAGACTTATTGCGTTTTGTCACCGGGCCAGATTTTCCAACTGGCGGGTTGGTTTTCAATCAGGCCGACCTGCGGGAGGCCTATGCCACCGGCCGCGGCGGCGTTGTTGTCCGTGGCGAAGCGGAGATCGTCGAGAACGGCAAAAATTCCGAGATCGTGATTAGTTCCGTGCCCTATCAGGTTAACAAAGCCGAATTAATCGTGCGGACGGCCGATCTGGTGCGGGAAAAGAAGATTGAAGGCATTAAGGATATTCGAGACGAGTCAACGACTCTCGGCAATCTGCGAGTGGTGATTGAGCTCAAAGGTACGGCCCATCCGCAAAAAGTGCTCAATTATCTCTACAAACATACCGATCTGGAAATCGTTTTCCATTACAACATGCTGGCTTTGGTGGATGGCGTGCCCCGCTTGTTGCCGCTTAAAAGCTTGCTCGCCGAATTTATCGCTTTCCGGCGCGGTGTGGTGACGCGCCGCGCCCGCTTTGACCTCCGCGAAGCCGAGGCCCGCGAGCATATTCTCATTGGTTTGAAGAAAGCGCTTGATCACATCGACGCGATCATCAAGACCATCAAGGCCTCGGCCGACGTGGCGGAGGCGCGAGCCAACCTGATTAAAAAGTTTGAATTTAGTGAACGGCAGGCCGAGGCGATCCTCGAGATGCGTTTGCAAAAATTGGCTGGTTTGGAGAGGCAAAAAATCGAGGATGAGTTGGCGGAGAAACAGAGGTTGATTAAGGAGTTGAAGGATCTGCTCGCGAGCGAGAAAAAGATTTTAGCTGTTGTTCGCGCTGAAGCTCAACGGATCGGTGAGCAGTATGGGGATGATCGACGGACGAAGGTGGTGCCGACCGGCGTTGGCGAAATCAAGGCGGAAGACCTGGTCCCCGAACGGGAAAACGTCTTGGTGCTAACTCGCGGCGGCTATTTAAAGCGGACTGACCCCGGTGAGTACCGCGCCCAACGCCGCGGCGGCGTGGGCGTGGTGGATCTCGACACGAAGGAGGAAGACTTTGTCACGATTTTCGCGGTGGCGAATACTCATAGCGATATTCTCTTTTTCAGCGATCGAGGCAAGGTTTATAAGATTAAAATGTACGAAATCCCGGAGGGCAAACGGGCCACACGAGGCAAATCGATCATGAACTTCTTACCCTTGGTGGAGGGGGAGCGGATTACTTCCGTTTTGCCCCTGCCTAAAGCGGCGCGAGACCGTGGCGCTTTGTCTCTCGTGATGGTCACTCGCCGCGGCGTGGTCAAGAAACTGAAGGCCCATAGTTTTGAAGACGTCCGTCGGAATGGTCTCGTGGCGATCAAGCTGGAAGGCAAAGACGAGCTTCTTTCCGTTTTGCCGGTGGAGAAAGGCGATCAGATTGTTCTCGCCACCCGCGAGGCCCAATCGCTTCGTTTTCGGGAAAGCGACTTGCGACCGATGGGCCGTCCGGCGATGGGCGTTCGCGCCACGCGTCTGCGGGGCAGTGATGAGGTGATTAGTGCCGATCGCGTCCCTGCCGCGCTCATCGGCCCCAAGGCCGAAGTCCACTATCTTGTGATGTCGGCCAACGGTTTTGGCAAACGGACGGCGTTGCGCGAATACAAGGTCCAAAAACGAGGCGGCGTTGGCATCCGAACGGCCAGCCTGACGCCCAAAACCGGCAAGTTAATTGGCGCGCGAATTGTCGGTGCCGAGGATAAAGAATTGTTTGTAATCACCAAGCATGGTCAGGTCATTCGGGTTGCCCTGGCGGAGATCTCGATTCTTGGACGAGCCACGCAGGGTGTGCGGGTGATGAAGCCGCGGTCTGGGGATAGTCTGGCCTCGTTCACTTTGTTGTAAATGTTACAATTGGGTTAGCGATGTTTGCCGACCCGGTTAAAAATTTAACAATTCTGGAGATACCGTCCGGCGCGCGGGTGGCGGATTTTGGCTGTGGGAGCGGGGCTTATGCATTGGCGCTGGCTCGTCAACTGCGGGGGAGCGGTCGGATTTACGCTCTCGACGTGCAAAAAGACTTGTTGGCTAAGTTGAAGGCCGAAGCCGCCGCCGCGCATCTAAGCAATTTGGAGGTAGTTTGGGCTAACGTGGAGAAGGTTGGCGGCAGTAAGTTGGCCGATAATTCTGTTGACTGGGTGCTCATTTCGAACGTTTTGTTCCAGACCGCGGCTCGTTACACCATGCTGTTAGAAGCGAAACGAGTCTTACGCGCCGATGGCCGGCTGGCGATCATTGATTGGTCCGACTCTTTCGGTGGTTTGGGCCCGGCCCCAGCCGATGTTTTTCCGCCGTCAGCCGCTCGCGCGGTCGCGGAGAGCGCCGGTTTTGCTTGGCTTAAAGATTTTCCCGCCGGCGAGCATCATTACGGCCTTTTGTTTAAAAAATGAAGAACCTTTCGATTTTTCAAGCAGTATTGATTGGGGTTTTTGTGTTGTTGCTGGTCGCCGGCGTGTTGTTGTTTGCTTTGGAGCGACCGGGAACGAATCCAAATTCGGCCACATCGTTGGTAATTTGGGGTGAGTGGCCGAGCGCCGAACTCCGTGGATTTTTAGAATCATTCAATAATCAAACTGGTCAGGCCGTTACTCTGTCTTACGAATCTTTTAATCCGGGAATGCTGGGCCGAGAGTTGGTCGAGGCCCTGGCGTCCGGACGGGGGCCGGACTTGGTTCTTCTGCCACACGAAGAAATGTTTGTGCAAGCCGAGCGCCTGCTTCTGATTCCTTACGAATCTTATCCGCGCAAAAGTTACGAAGAGCAATTTGTAGATGAGGGGCGCCTCTGGCTAACGGCCAACGGGATTCTGGCTCTACCGCTTGGCGTCGACCCGTTGGTTTTTTATTACAATCGTGATCGTTTGGCGTCGGCGGGTTTGGCCCGTCCGCCCGCTACCTGGACGGAATTTTTATCGACAGCGCGGAATTTTTTTGAGGGTGATGAGCGCGACAACATCTTCCGTTCGGCCATCGCTTTGGGAGAGACGGAGAATATCCCGCACGCTAAAGACATTCTTTCCACCCTTCTTCTCCAATCGGGCAATTCGATTTATGACTCGCGCGGTGGCGCTTGGCAGTCGGTTTTTAGCGATAATCCCGGCTTTCCGGCTACGCCCGCCTTTCTGGCGCTCAATTTTTTCACTCAATTCGCCGATCCAGCCCGCGCCACCTATAGCTGGAACTCGGTCATGCCGGAGGCGAGCGAGGCCTTTAGTCGCGGCCTGACGGCCTTCTACCTCGGACCGGCGAGCGAGTACGGGGAACTCCGCGCTCGTAATCCGCATCTCAATTTTGACGTGGCGATGATGCCCCAGCGAGTGCCGAGCGAAAGCTTTACCTTCGGTCGCCTTTACGGCCTGGGCGTGATCAAGACTGGTAAAAATCTAAACGCCGCGGTCACGGCCGCCGCCCAGCTAACGGCTCGGCCATCAGCCGAGCCGTTAGCCAGCGCGCTGGCACTGGTGCCCGCGCGCCGCGACTTGTTGGACGCGGCGGCGGCCGATGACCCGGCGGAAGATACCTTTTTCCGGTCGGCTTTAGTGGCGCGGGGCTGGTTCGATTTCGCGCCCGCGGAGAGCGCGGCCATCTTCCGCCGTTTGGTGTCGGCCGCCAAAACGAGCGAGCAGTCGTTGGTGGGAGCAATCAATCAGGCCGACCGCGATTTCGAGCGTTTGCTTGGTGAACTGAATCAATGAATTTTTTAATTAAAGTGGTCGAGGCGCAGGCGGTTTTGCCGGACGGCATTGTACCCAAATGTGAAGGCCCCTGCGGTTTTACCGAGTTTTTACAACTAATCGGCAACGTCTTCACTTTCCTCGTCTACGGCTTGGCCGTGCCGGCGGCCGTTCTCTCCATCACCTATGCTGGTTGGCTCTATATTTCCAAACCCACCGACTCAAGTTCTCGAAGCAAAGCGCGGGATATTTTGCTTGCCGCCGTCATCGGCTTAGCCATCACCCTCGGGAGTTGGATTATTGTTCGGACAATCGTCCAATCACTTACTGGCGGTGACGCCAGTCCCTACCTCCGCTTTTTTAACAGATGATAGTATAATGAGATCACCTATGGCGAACGTTTTACCGGATAACGACGTTAATAATCAGATATTACCCAATAATGATGTTGGTGATTACACAATACGAAACCCGATCGCTGGTGTCGAGAACTTGTCTCAACTGCTTTATAAAATTTTGGAAATTATTATTCAAATCGGTTTTCCGGTTGTCGTGTTGGCAATTATTTACTGCGGCTTTCTGTTTGTTCGAGCGCAGGGTAACGAAAGCAAATTGGAAGAAGCCAAGCAGGCGTTGCTCTATACCGTCATCGGTGCGGCAATTGTTTTGGGTGCTTTTGCCATTTCTCAAATTGTGGAATCAACGGTGGCTGGTCTAGGCAGTGGTTAAAATTAAATTATTATATGAAAAATAAAAAATTATTTGTTTTTTTTATTATTTTGTTTGCGGCGATTACTGTCTCGGGCGCCGTTGTGTCGGCGCAAAGTAACGTTTTGGATCAGCCGATTAATTTAGACCCCTATCCTTATCGGCCAGCTAATCCGCCAGCCCCATCTTCTTCTGGTGGCGGGGATTTCAGCGTTCTGATTGACAGGATTATTGGTTTTGTCATTAAACCCCTGATTGCTTTGATCTGGGCTTTGTCTTTGCTCTACTTCCTCTGGAACGTGGTGCGTTATTTGCAGAGTGGGATGAGTGAGGGCGATCGGGAAGAGATTAGAAAGACCGTTGCCTATAGTTTGCTGGCTCTGTTTGTTATGTCTTCCGTCTGGGGTTTAGTTTGGGTTATCGATAGGACTTTGGGGCTTGATGATACCGTCATTGATACCCCAAGGTTTTTTAACAATTAACTATTTTCCCCAGTCGCTTGTTTTTTTAGTGGTGGTTTGACGGTAGAATGTGAACAATCAGTCGTTAATTTTATTATCGGTTAATTTGTTTTTGCCACATCATGTTTAGAAAGTTTTTGCCAGTGATGCCGCTTGCCTTGTTTCTTGTTCCGGCGTTAGCGGCCGCCCAAAGCAATATTCAGGGTATCTTGGGCACCATTCGAAATCTGCTCAATTTGCTTGTGCCGATTATCATGGGTTTGGCGGTCATCTATTTCCTGTGGGAATTGGTCAATTATTTGTCGAAGCAGGGGGATGATGATGCCCGCAAGGATCATCGCAACAAGATGATTTACGCCATCATCGTTTTGGCGGTGATGGTTGGCGTGTGGGGTTTAGTCAGCATCTTGCTTAACACCTTCGGGATTAGCCCTGGCACCGGTCCGCTGCCAATTCCAGATTTGCCTAGGTAGTTATTCGGTCTACGCCAGTGCCGCTTCTTGACGCGATTGTAAGTAAAATCGTCAATCCGCTCATTCTTTTGATTAGCGCGATGGCGGTGGTTTATTTCCTCTGGGGTTTACTCCAGATGATTATGAACGCCGAGAGCGAGGAGGCCCGAGCCACCGGCCGCCGGCATGCCCTCTACGGCCTGATTGGTCTCTTCATTATTGTTTCCGTTTTCGGCATCATCCGCGCGATTCAAAGCACGACGGAAGGATTGGTTGGTTAAGCCAAAAACGGCATAATAAAACCCCGTCTGCCTTATTGGCGGACGGGGTTTGGGGTTCTTCAAACACCTCCTTTCACGAACATTGGTCGTCTCCAGGCCAAACGTTTCCCGCTGATCGGGCTTGCCAGCGAATTAGCAGTTCGACCGATTTCTCCTTCGAATCTGGCAGACGGAAACGCAACTTCGCCTCTTGCGGATGACGTCGGCCGGTCCGTCCCGGTGCGCGCGGTATTTCCCTCTCTCCGGGATGTAGCAAGAAAATCGGGTCGCCGATTATCTCATTACTTACCTCGAGGGTGAAATCCGTTTCTAAAGAAGCGAAGCCGTCGGGGATCGTTATCCACCGACTCCATTCTCTACCCACCACAACCGTTCGCATGATACATCGCGGTCTATCAGGGGCCCTCTTTCCCGGTGCTGGTACGATTTGCCCTGTTTTGGGAGGATCGGTGACCGAGAGCCAGGTTTTTGCCACACCGAAAACTGGAGTGTAAGTAATGATCAGAACCATAACTCCTGTCGCCACGATCAATCCGATCACCCACACCCAAAGTTTTGACGAGGATGCCTCGGCATTTGCCCCCGGTTCTTTCTTGCGCACCAATAGAATGGTGGTCACCAACAAGGTGATTATAACTATCCCAATCCAGATTCTGTAGGACAGACCCAAGAATTCACCTAACACTAACTATCACCTCCTTTGTTTGCGTTGGGGTTAATCAGTATCGAAGGGGGCGTTCCCCCCTGTTCCTGAAGGAGTAGGGTGGTGGCGATCGTGTTTCCTGCGAGAGCTTTTGGCAATGCCTCATTCCTAAAAAATGAGTTTAAGGTGGCCGCGAGATGCTCTTCCGGTACCCCCGCTGCCCTGAGAGATTTAGCAAGAGAGTCCATTCTTTCTCCTTCGGCTTTCCCGATTGATGTAATCGCGTCGGCACGGCCCATTGCCTCTTCCCGTACCCCGGCAGCTATTAATTCCGCCAACTTTTTCGCCTGAATGGCTTTTTCCAAAGCCGCGGTGTCTGGGTGTGCTTGTGAGGCTTGGATTCGGACGCTAGTTATTGCCAATCCATATCGAGCAATGATCCCGAGGGGAGCGTCCTCGGCTAATTTCGCGGGAATTTCCTTTGTCTTCTTACTGCCTGTTAGATCCAACAGATGGGCATGTAATTTTGGATACGGTTCCATGCTTTTTATATATGCTGGGCTGGCATTGATTGGCCGCAGGGCTCGTTCCAAAGGAGAATTCTCTCCACGAGCAGTCTCTAACCACCGATCTAGAGTTAGGGATTTTTTCTTTCCGTCAACCGTTACTCGATATTTGGCGAAGAAATCAGTTACCGCCGTGTTGATGACGGCGTCGAGCAGAGGTAGGAACCCCTTTCCTTTTAGTTCGAAGACCGGAATAGTCGGAATGACCACCTGGAAAGTGACCAGCAACAATAGGTTTATTTTACCGTTATCACCCGGCAATTCGACATCCCTTACCAAAACCGGTCGCGGAATGATAAAACGCAGTGATCGCACCCGAGTTTTGTCACCTTCATCGAGCTGGATCATGTCTTTCAGGCTAGCGTTGTCTGGTAACTCCGCTGATTCCTTTAGGCGCGCGATGCTGATAAAGAATTCATGGATTTTTTTCTGAAACCAGAACCAGCCAATAAAACGAATTCCGAGCCTGCGCCAGATCAATTTGTGAGCCCACTTTGTACCCCACAGCACCCCATCGAAGAAACTTTCTTCCCACTCCTTTGCCATAGTTTTCTTGTATTGGCCAAGAGATTCCCCTGCGCTTCTTGTTCGTTGACGGATGATCCAGTATCTGCCGCTCGGGTCTCGCTCTTCCGATCTTCTGTGGCCGGTAACGTTCGATAAGATGTGTACCAGTTTTTCTCCGACCACGACAAAGGCAATATTCTCCTGCTTCGGTTCTTCGGAGAATATTGCTGATCGTTTGCCCAACATCATCATCAAGACCAAGAGCAAAATCGGAATAACCACCAACATCAGGGTCCAAAAAACAATCGCCTCTAACATTTTCTGGCCTCTCTTTCTTTTTGAGGTTATTTGAAGTCAATGTCCAATCCGTTGTCTATTATATCATATTATTTTAAAAAAGCAACCCCGCGTCAATTTTCTGACGCGGGGTTAATTTCCGATTAGACGGCCTCTAACTTCCCGTCCTTAAAATCGGGATTATCCGAAGCGACCTGGTTTCTCCATTTCTGGTCCGCACGATGAATCTTGTGCGGTTTGTTTCCGAAATGTATTGCGACTCCCAATCAAATCCATCAAACCGTCCATCGGCCGATTCGATTTTAACCGTGTGCGATCGGCCGACCATCTCGAAGACGTATAACCCCTTTGTCGTTACGATGGAAGGCGCGACGGTTTTTGGAGTTGGAACAGAGCACTCGGGGCAGGTGAACTGTAGGCTGCCTCCATCGGCTTCGACGGTGCTGAAGACTATCGGCTCGTTTGTTGACGAACGGGTCGTGGTTTCGGCAACCTTCGTCTCATACTCCCTGTACTCAACCGTTGATGGTGTGGGAAGTGGTTGGGGAGTAAGTGTCGCCAGCCCCGAGTTCCTACGATACGTCCCCGATTCTTCCTGCTGGCTCATTATCATCATCAGAATAGCGGTGAGAAGTATGATGACGATAGCCATCATGCCTACGACTAGCCAGCTCTCTTTAACTTTTGCCCAAACAACGGAGATTTGAGCTTTCTTCGGTGTTGGGTCTGTCGCCGGCGCCTGTGCCGAATTTTGATCGCTCATAGACATACTCCTTCTCTGCCGTGACTACACACGGTTGTAATGGGAAAACTTTCGTAACAAAGAACTGTTAGGGGTATAACACAGTATGAATAAAAAAGCAAGCTAGTTTAAAGATTTTGTGGGCGAGGTGGGATTTGAACCCACAACCCGTGAGGGATACGGTTCTAAGCCG
>CAYWTW010000017.1:0-14336 GCA_964461325.1 uncultured Candidatus Saccharibacteria bacterium
TCATTGACGCCGCTTTTGTGCCCATCGCCGCGCTCGAAACCGCGATCGACACCTACGACGACATCATCGTCGACAGCGTGGCCGACGCGATTGATGCTCAATTAAACCTCTTCATCGGTGGAATCACCGGCACGGCCGATCGGATTATCGACAATATCGGCGACACGGTGGCCGACGCGATTGACGACTCACTTGGGCGCCTTCTCTATCCGCCAGCTTCCGAAATTGACGAGAACGATCCCTCAACTTGGGGCATTGCCCGCAACATTAGCGCCGGGGCTATTAGTATCGGCGACCGAATTTCTGGCGGTATTAATAATGCCGGCTTTAACCTTTACGACTCGATCTGGCCCCGGCCGGAATTTACGGTTGTGTCTGATGATTTTTTTGACACGACTCTTGGACCATACCCGCCAAATTACATCAGGGAAAGCGACTTTGCCCAAGCCGGCTCAATCGGCTTTGCTCTGGTGCCGGATGAGGCCACGCTCCGACCAGGAGAAATGCACCTTAGTGATTACCAAACCATCGTCAACGATGAACCGCAATTAGTCGGGCCGGAAATGGAGGCCCTCGCCGCGAATGGCGCCACCGCGACGGAGGAGGGGGCGGAAACGGCCGTTAATAACGCCGTGGCCGCCCAAGCGCCGGCCGGGTCGACCGCGGGCACCCTGGGCACCGGCTTTCTCAACGGCTTAAGCGGCGCTTTTGGATCAGTCGTGACGGGCGGAATCACCTCCGTGATCGGGGGCGTGCCTTACGTGGGTCCAATTCTCGAGCAGGCGGCCAAACAAGCCATCGACGCGGCGATGACGGCGGCCGGCGCCATCAAACCCGCCGCGCCGGGCCTGGCCGTCAACGAAACCGGCCTCCTGCTCTCCATCAGCGGCGGAATCGAGGGCAACACCGGTCAAATCGCCAAAAACACCGGCAAAATCGCGGGCGAAAGCGCCGCCATTCGCGAAATGACAGAAAGAATGCTTACTCTGCAGATCGAGATGTGCACGCATTTGAAAGTCATACGCCGTATTCAGGAATCAATCGAGGAGAAAGAATTTTACCACGATGCCGCCGCCCGCAAAGCCTCGGCTCAAGTTCTTTTTGCCGCCCAAAACGCTTTCATCCAAAACGTGGTTCTCCAAGGCCGAACGGTGCCAGATCCGGGCGTAGTTGGCGCGTCGGCAGAAGACAATAAACAGCCCGCTTTCGGCCTAGAAAGCAAATTGGTGGCTGAACGAAAAACCGAGGCTCGCAACGTGGCGATAGCCGAACTCGAAGAAAGTTTGAACGCGACCTCACCTTTCGGCTCGCTCCTCGTTGGGGTTGGCGAAGCGGGGGGAGAGGAGCCGGTGATCGACTTCTTCGATATCGGAGTGACGGAAGAAGACTTAAACAAATTTTACACCGCCCCCTTCTCCCTGTCGGAAGCCGAGTATGACGAAATCAAAGCCCGGATCGAGGCCAACCCGCTCCATCGTCAGGCCCTCTCGGCTTACCAATACATCACCGAGCGCGAACGCGAGGCCGAAGAAGACGTGAAAGCCGCCTTGGCTCAAGGCAACGGCGTCCTCCCCAGCATGGTTTGCGAAGACTGGGCGATGCGCGACGGCCGGCAGGTCGGCTGCCGAGAATATAAGGTTCTGGTGCCGGCCGGCGTAACGTCGGCGCAGTTGTCGGCCTTTGCCACTTATATGATCGACTACTTGAAAAACGCCGACGAAGTTAATGACGACGTGTTGAAGAGCGGGGTCGCCAACTTTATGACGCAATGGACCAATTTGCCCGCTCAACCGGAAACGGCGCTCCAAAGCCCGTTCAATAAAGGCGACCCCTGCACTGGGCCGGTCTGCCCCGACGCCGGCTGGCAGGGCGGCCAACAAGCCGGCCAGCAACTCGAATCGGCCATCGGCCCCGAGCCGGAATTTTAATAATGCTTACCCACACCACATTTACTCGACTTCTCACCGGCCTAGTACTCCTCGCGGCTATCACGAGCTCATTGTGGCCAGCGCAACCAGTAGAGGCACAAAGCTCTGCTATAGATGTTGAAGTGGTGGGCGCGCCAAGCGCAAACACTTTAAGCGCCGTGGACCAATTAGTGGGGTCTGAATTCTTTGGCATCGCTTCTCTAGAAGATCGCGTTAACTTGTGGCTACAATTGCCCCCCGATCTAACACCCGGCGACCTGGCTATAAGCAATGAACAATTTAACACTCTAAGAGAACGGGCACGGCGAGACAGAGATGCCGTCCTAGAGCATCAAAAATCGGGGTGGGCATATAACTTGAGCCAGTCACTTGGGGAACGAGGGTTAACCCACTTAAATGCGATAATAGGATCGCTTGGAGAAATTGCCACAACCGATCCGTATCGCGCCACGGCCAATGAACCAGAATGCGGCTTTGACGTCTTTTGTTACGTCACCTGGTTGGCCGACAGCGCCGCCTCGTGGCTGGCGGGCATTAATAATTGGGTAAGCAAATTCGTGTTCGGCGTCGCCGTCAGCGTCTCAATCGACCAGTTCAAGAGCTGGGCCGACGCCGGCGGGGGAGTGAGCACGGCCTGGGCCACCGTCCGCAATTTCGCCAACCTCGGTCTCATCTTTATGCTCCTCTACGCCGCCGCCAGTTTGGTCTTCAACCTCAAGGTCGACGCCGGCAAGATGGTGATGAACGTCATCATCATCGCCTTACTCATCAACTTCAGCGCGTTTTTCACCCGTTTGATTATTGACGCCTCCAACATCCTAACGCGCGGCATCTACAATCTTTTTGATGGCGGCTTGGCGCATCAACTCAAAGTCGCAATGGGCCTGCCGGCCGAGGTACAAAACAGCGTGTGGAGCGCCGGATTAATGTTTGGCGGTTTGGCGAACGCCCTCCTGCGCATCCTCTTTTCGCTCGTGGCGATGTTCGTCGTTGGAGCCATCAGTCTTCTGCTCATCATCCGCGCCGTGCGCTTGGTTATTCTGATGGTCATCTCGCCTTTGGCTTTCTTGGCCTACACCAATCCTAAAACCGAAAAGCTGTGGCAGGAATGGTGGAAAACATTAATTGCCGACGCCTTCTTCCCGCCGGCGATGTTTTTGATGCTTCTCGTCTCGCTCCAAATCGGCATCGCCATCACCGACTCGTTTAGCGGCAACGGCTGGTCGGTGCTGAACGCCTCGGTTTTCCGTTTCGTCATTATGACCATCTTCCTCATTGCCGCGCTCGTCATCGCAAAAAAAATGGGGGCGGCGGGTGTCGACGCGGCCATGAGATGGTCCAGCAAGGGGACAAGGGCGTGGGTAGGGGCTGGTGGATTGGCTGCGCGTTTTGGCGGCCGAGCGGTGCAAGGAATCGATAAATGGTCTGGGGGGCGTATCTATGGTAAGTCAGAAATTAAAAGAGGGGGGAGTTGGATTAACAAAAATCTTGTAAGCCCGACGTTAAAGCGAGTAGATAAAGCCGCTCCTGGCTTAGCCACCGCCCGCAAACAAACCGTCACCGCCCTCAAAACACCGCTCAAAACCGCCAGCGAAGTTATGGCCTCCCTCACCAAGCCTTATGGAGTAAGCGTCGGCATTGCCGGCGAAACAAAAGAAGAGGGCGCGGCGCGGCGGAAACAAGAAGAAGACGACAAAAAGGTTGAAAAGGACAAAGAGTTGAATCAACTCAAACAAAATTTTGACCAGTGGGCTAACGGACTATCACCTCAAAACGAAAACGATGTTAAAAACAATTTAAAGAAAATCAAACAGGACGATCTGACCAAGATGGACCAGGGGTCTTTGGAAAAATTGGCCCATCTTCTAAGCGACGATCAGATGAAAAAACTGTCAGGAGAATTGACGTCTGAAAAATACCAAAAAATACAGGTTTCGAGAGAAAAACCGCTCGAAGAAGCCGTGCGAAACAAGAACGAAGCTGATGTTCGTAGATTACTAGAGGGATACGGTAGCGCCCGACTAACCAATCTCTCGGAGGAGACTCTTACCAATCCGACCGTAGTCAAACAATTGTCGGCAGAAATGTATAGAGCGATTCAGAGCTCTGACAACGTTAATTTCAAAACCAAAGAAAAAATTTTTGAGACAGTTAAAAACGACCCCGCGCATCGTGACCACGCCCGCATTATGGCCATGGCCTTTTCACAAGGAGGAAAGACTCGACGCAATCAAAATCAAAACCAGCAGCCAAGTGGCAACCAACCACCAACACCACCCCAGCCACCCGCCCCAACCAATAACCCGCCGCCGGGCAACACCCCTTAAAGATGGAAAATATTAACCAACAAAAAACCGAGCGCGAAAACTTTCTAGAGCACCTAGATGCCGCGCCGGAGCCGGTGCGCGAGGCCGCCTTCAGTGTGGAAACGGCCGACAAAATTTTAGCTATCGGCCAAAACCATAATCTAAACATTGATCAAATCGGCCGCTTAGCGGATGAAGTTGGCCGAATAATGGTCGGGATGGAGCCGCGCGAGGCTTTTATTGGCAATCTGGCCGATAATCTTGGCGTCTCCGTCGACTTGGGCCGCGTTCTGGCCGCGTCCGTCGAAGAACAAATCTTCGCCCCCATTCGCGGTTCGCTGGTAGCCTATACCGAGAAGCCGCGCCCAGTCGAACCCACCATCGCCAAAACCGAAAACATCGCCGCGCCGGCCGAGAGCATCTTCGCCAAAAAGCTGGGCGAGCCCTTCCGCCTGCCGAGAGAAGAGGTCGACCTCGAAATTAAAAACGACCCTTATCTCGAACCGACCAGCCAATAACCCATGGAGTTTCAAGTGCCACAATTCATCGAGGTAGAAGATAAAATTTTCGGACCCTTAACTTTCCGCCAGTTTGCCTATGTCGCCGGCAGTGCCGGCGCCGCTTATCTGGCCTATCGTTTTCTTGGTTTGTGGTTGGGGGCTATCCCTATGGCGCTGTTCTTGGGTTTTGGCGCGGCGCTCGCTTTTTATAAATTTAACAATCGGCCGTTCGTGCACGTGGTCGAGGCCGGCGCCCGTTATTTAACCGGCCACAAACTCTATCTCTGGAAGCGTCAAGACCGCGGCGTTGATAAAAACCTGCCGCCACCAGCAACACCCAAGAATCTGGTCATTCCACGATTATCGCAAAGCAAGCTAAAAGATTTGTCCTGGAGTTTAGACGTCAATGAACGCCTCAAATAAAAAACCAGTCGCCAGTTCACAATCCTTCGCCCCGATTGAGGAAATCCGCGACGGCGTAGTGCTGATGAAAGATCGTTCACTCCGAATGATTCTGATGGTTTCTTCGCTCAATTTTTCTCTCAAGTCGGCCGACGAGCAGCAGGGATTAGTTTTGCAATACCAAAACTTCTTGAACGGTTTGGATTTTGATATCCAATTTTTTGTCCAATCACGAAAGCTGGATATCAAACCCTATCTCGCCACGCTGGAGGAACGCTATAATGAGCAACTGAATGACTTGTTGAAAATTCAAACGCGAGAATACATCGAATTTATCCGCAATTTTACCAGTAACACCAACATCATGGCGAAAAGTTTTTTTGTCGTTGTTCCTTATAGTCCGCCCGTCCTCGCCAAAACCGGCCGCGGCCTGTGGAACCGCCTGTGGGGGAGAGGGACGGACGAGAGGCCGCGCGACGAGGTTAGCGAGTTTGCTCTGCAACGGACGCAACTTGAACAACGCGCCTCGGTGGTGGCCGGCGGACTCTCTTCGCTCGGCCTGCGCACCATCGTCCTCGGGACGGAAGAGCTGGTGGAACTTTTCTTTAAATTATTTAATCCGGGGGAAAATGATGCTCCCAACTTAGAACAAAATGTCGCTGCTTGATTTCGCCAAAAACAAAAAATCGGACGAGGCCAAACTCTCGCCCATCCTCCCTCAAGATATCTATCAAATGGGGATTTTGGAATTGCGCGACATCATTGCTCCGGCCGCCCTGCAAGTTAGTCCGCGCGAGCTCCATCTGGGAGAAAAACTGGCACGCACCTTCTTCGTCATTTCCTACCCGCGCTTTCTCTCGCTTGAATGGTTCTCGCCGATTATCAACCTCGACCGAGTGTTCGACATTTCCATCATGGTCCACCCGATCGACACCGCTACCGCTCTGCGCCAGATGGAAAAAAAGGTAGCCGAGGTCCAGAGCCAGATCAGTTCGCGAGCCGAGCGAGGGATGGTCCGCGATCCAATCCTGGATGTCGCTTACGAGGACATCGAGAATCTACGCGACAGTCTCCAGCAGGCACGGGAAAAAATTTTTAACGTCGGCCTCTATCTCACCATCTACGCCGATAATCTAGAAGAGCTCGACCGAGTCGAGACGGAGGTCAAAGGTTTGCTCGACGCCAAGCTGGTTTACATCAAACCGGCCGTCTTCCAACAAGAACAGGGTTTTCGAAGCGTCCTTCCAACCAATCAAGACGAGCTGCAAGTAAATTACAAGCTTAATTCCACCCCCTTATCATCCGTCTTTCCTTTTGTGTCTTTTGATCTCACGTCGAACAAAGGTATCTTGTATGGCATCAATCGTCACAATTCGAGCTTGGTATTGTTTGACCGTTTTTCGTTGGAAAATTACAATTCTGTCATTTTTGCCAAATCAGGCGCCGGCAAATCTTACGCCACCAAGCTCGAGGTCTTACGCAGTTTGATGTTCGACACCGACGTTATCGTCATCGACCCAGAAAAAGAGTACGAATTTTTGGCCGAGGCGGTGGGCGGACGTTATTTCAACATCTCTCTCACCTCCGAACATCACATTAATCCGTTTGACCTGCCGTTCCCGCGCGATGACGAATCGCCAGCCGATGTTCTCCGGAGCAACATCATTAATCTGGTCGGTCTTTTCCGGATTATGCTTGGCGGATTAACCCCCGAAGAAGATGCCGTGCTCGACAACGCGATTACGGAAACTTACGCCCTCAAAGACATTACGCCTGACTCCGACTTTACCAATAAACCAGCGCCGCTTCTCTCCGATCTGGAGTTGGTTCTCGCGGGCATGGAGGGCGGCGAATCTTTAGCCCAACGTCTCGCCAAATACACGCAGGGAACGTGGGCCGGCTTCATCAATCGTCCCACCAACGTCGATATCAACAAAAAATTCGTCGTCTTCTCCGTTCGCGACATGGAAGATGAGCTAAAGCCGGTGGCCATGTATATTGTCATGCACAACATCTGGACGGCCATTCGCCGCCAGATGAAAAAACGCCTGCTCGTCGTCGATGAGGCTTGGTGGATGATGAAATCGCGCGATACGGCTTCTTTTCTGTTTTCACTCGTCAAGCGGGGGCGCAAATATTATCTCGGGGTGGCAACGATTACCCAAGACGTTGGCGACTTTTTAAAAAGCGAATACGGCCTACCGATTATTACCAATTCCTCTCTCCAACTTCTGCTCAAGCAATCACCGGCCTCGATCGATTTGGTGCAAAAAACTTTCCAGCTGACCGATGAAGAAAAATTCTTATTACTCGAGTCCAACGTGGGGGAGGGGATTTTCTTTGCCGGCCTGAAGCACGTGGCGATTAAGGTTATTGCCTCTTATACCGAAGATCAAATCATCACCTCCGATCCATCACAAATCCTAGCCATCAAGAAAGCGAAAGAAGATTTGGCGGTAGCGGATAATGAACAAACCACATAATAACACAAAGGGAGATCGGGGCGCTTATTACCGTATTCCCGCCTGGGAAGCAGTAATGATGTTGATTATCGCCGGAATTTTCGACATCGCTCAAATTGTTCTGGTCGCTGTCTTGGGTTGGATCGGCGGTGTGGGTTTTATTGCTCCTTGGATTTTTACCGTTTTAGGCGGACTAATTTTTGGCGTCTGGTTCACAGTTAAAGGAGCAAGTATAATAAACGGCAGGCGGGCAACCTCGTTTGGCTTAGGAGCAATCATCGAAGCTATTCCGGGTTTGAACGCCTTGCCGGGCTGGACAGTCGCCGTTGGTTTGGCATTGACGGCGACTCGGGCTGAAGATATGGGATTAAAACTCCCGACGGTAAAAATATGAAAAAATTTTGGATAATTCTAATCACGATAGTTTTTCTTGGCCCGGTAACGGCCACGGCGCAAACCTCGTCGGTAGATATTCTTTGGGAGGCCGAAACCACCGCGCCGCCAACCTATCTCGGCCGACGCCTACCCACGACCGGAAGCGTCGTTCGTTTAACCGCCCTGCCGACAATCGTCGACGCCCGCGGCCAAAACATAAGCGCCCGTGATCTGGTTTTTAAATGGGAAAAAGATTCGTACCAAATCCACAGTCATTCCGGCCGCGGGCGAGACATATTACCAATCTACGTCGCCGCTCGCGGCAATCTGGTTAAGGTGACGATTTATGATTTGAACGGCCGTTTGCTCGCCGAAAACTCGCTCCGGCTTAAACCAGAAGAACCACGCCTGTTGTTTTACGCTGAAACTTCACCCAATTTGGCTGATTATCGCCGAGCGCTCGGCCCCACGCTTAATCTACAACGTGATGAACTAACCTTGGTGGGGGAACCGCTGTTTTTAGATTCGGCCGAATTTGCTAATGGGCAATTTAATTTCACCTGGCGTTACGGCGGCGAATTAGTAACGGGAGCCACCGGTCGTCGATTAATCTTAGAGCAGATGGAAACCTCCCCGGGCGGCACTGGAAAAATTGAATTGGAAATAAACAACGGCGAAACTGGGTCGAAACGCCTTAATTTCAAAAATAGCCTAGAATTAAGTTACGGCCAAACCGGATTTGGTTTTTGAAAAATGAACCAAGCTCTAGCTCAAACAAACGAAGAAACCGCGGGCCGACTTCTGTTGGAACCGGGAGTTATTAGCGGTTTAGAAGACATTCCGATTGATAGCCCCGCCCTGCTCACCACTTATCTGCAAAACGCCTTTACCACCCTTATCGCCTTTTTAGCCGTCGCTTCGGTTATCATCATCGCTTACCAAGGAGTTCGTTACTCCGCTACTGGCCTACTCGATAAAAAAAACGAGGCCAGGCAGCAGATCCGCAACGCCGTCTTGGGTTTGATTCTCGCCCTTGGCTCTTACCTCATTTTGCGCACGATTAATCCCGATTTGGTCAGTTTGCAAATTATTAGCGGTTCGCCAAATAATTAATATGACTTTAACTAAAACTGGTTGGTGGGTTGTTATCGTTATCCTGTTTGGTCTGGGCGCGACCGGTTTTTGGTGGTGGGTTCAGAACAATCCAATCGGTGGCGACTCCGAACCACCCACGCCTGATTGGTCGCCGCTACCAGACGCGCCGCCTCTCAACCCCCCGAGTCCGCCGGACGACCCAGAAGTTGAGGGTGGAGGATTATTGCCGTCGTCTAACCCGATAAACGACGCGCCCAACCAACCGCCTCTAGCCAGTCAGACAATCAACCAAATCGGCGGCCCAGATTTAGCCGGAGTTTATTATTGGGCGGCCACCGGCACGAGCACGACCCCAATCTTAATCCAGATTGAAGCGGCCACCGGCCGCGTTGTCGCGCGTTCAGCAGTTGAAAACGAGTCAGAAGTCTGGGCGGAAACCGAATTATTTAATCTTCATAACGCGGCAATTAAAAGGGTGGATGAAAATTTGCGGCTTATTCTAGAACAGAAAACCGAGACAGGACTAAAAAATTGGTTGGCGGAAATTATTAAAGAGAAGGACACAGACGCGCGCCAATTGACCGTTAGACCATTAGCGGAAAACACCAAGAAACCAATCTTTGACCCCAACGGCAAACAAATTTTTTATCTGGAAACAAACGAACGGGGAATGACCGCTTGGATTAGCGACTGGAAGCTAAGCAACAAAAAAAAGATCTGGGAAACCAGCCACCGCGACTGGATAGCGAGTTGGCCCAGTGCCGAAACTTTGGTTTTAGCGACGAGCGCCAGCCAAAACGCTCCGGGTTTTGCTTATTTACTCGATCTAAAAACCGGCAGATTGGAAAAATTACTGGGGCCGATCAATGGTTTAACTGTTTCCGTTTCTCCTGATTTGAAAAATATACTCTACAGCGAAAGCCAGTCCAGCGCGCCGGGTTGGCGTCTAGTTTGGAAACAAGGAGAAGAAATCAAAAATCTTCCGTTCTTGTCTTGGCCTGAAAAATGCGTCTGGTCGGGAGATTCGACCCAACTCTATTGTGGTGTGCCCAAGCTTCCAACGGCGGGTCATTATCCCGACGATTGGTATCTCGGCGTCACCGCCTTCGAAGACGAATGGTGGAAAGTTGACCTAGAAACGGGTGAAGCGCGGCGCTTAGCTGAAACTAACGGGCAAAAATTCGACAGCTGGCAGCCGGTGCTCATCGCCGCCGACCAACTGCACTTTCTTGATAAAAACAATCAAACTTGGTGGTTAGCCAATTGGCAAGCCGGCCTCTAATTAATTGATTTTTGCGCCATCCGACGAACCCAAAGCTCGTGGAGAATGGAAAAAGAATTGCTGGTAACCCAGTAAAGAGCAATGGCGGCCGGAAGAGTGCCGGCAACAAAAGTGATAACTACTGGCATGACGTAGCGCATCTGCTTGTTCATTATTCGTCCCAAGTCAGCTTGAAAATCGCCGGTGTTTTTACTACTCGCGGCGGGTTCGGATGGCGGCAACGCTAGACGAAATTGAAAAAACTGAGTTAAGCCGACCACTACAGCCAATATCCAACTAGCTGTAGCCAAATTAACAAATCCTAAAAAAACCGTGTCCAAAGTCTCCGGATAAGTCACAAAACTGTATAGATACTCGGGATGATTTTCAAAACCAGTACGAAAAACATTAAACAAGGCCAACAGGATCGGCAATTGAATAAATAATCCGAACAAACTCGAAAGGGGATTGATGCCGTGCTCGCGATAAAGCTCGAGCATAGCCAAAGTTTGCGCTTGTTTATCGCTTTTATGTTTCTCTCTGATGGCTTTAATCGACGGGTCCAAACTTTTAATTTTCTTCTGCATTAAAGTCGCCCGATGCGTAATCGGAAAAATAATTAACCGAACAGCCACCGTCAAAACAACAATCGCCAAACCCAAACTATGATTAGAACCCAAACCGGCCAACCACACTAGGGTGTTATAAAGAGGATTGTATAAAATTGAGTAGTAAAAAGCAGAGAGCATAGATGATTAATAATTCAATAAATCCCCAGTCGTCAAGCAATCACGCCAACTAAGCTCCCATTGGGCGACGGAAAACCGCAGGCCGGCCGGCCGGCACCAACCAGCGATTAAAAATCCGGGGCTTACATTATCTGATAATTTAACCAAAGCCGCTAGAGCCCGGCGTTTTATTAAATGCCTAGCTACCGAAAAGCGCGCCACCTTGCTGGGCACCACAAAAGCGAAGCGGCTGGGAATCGTGTCTTCTTTTAATTGGACAAATCTAATCAGTAAGCCATCATCTCGGCTAATTAAAAAACGGTGGGGAGACTTAAAAATCCGGTCCAACTGACCAGACGAAAGACGCCGAGATTTTGGCAACATTAAGGAGTAAGGCGTTTCCTCCCTTGACGGCGGCGCCGACTCACGACACTTTTACCCGCGGTCGTGCGTTGACGCTTTAAAAAGCCGTGGGTCCGGCTGCGTTTGCGACGCTTCGGTTGGTAAGTTTGCGACATAGGAGTAGTCTATAGTAAAATCCCTACAGTTTCAACCAGAGGCGAGAGTAATCCACCGGTTATCAACAGTTGGAGAAAGCCCCAAGACCAGAGACAGGCACTATAATTCCTTTCGGTAAACAAAAAATGATCACCGATTATAAAAGATTATGGGATGAGGCCTTGACTGATATTGAATTGGTGGTGTCACGAGCTAATTTCCGTACCTGGTTTCGGCAAACTCAGATAATTAAGTATGACGGGGGAACCATTTTTTTGGGAGTACCCAACACCTTCGTTAAAGATTGGCTGCTAAACAAATTTCATCGTTCGATTATCAAGTCGCTACGAGACTTGGTACCAGATATTCGAGGCGTCGAATATATTATTATCAAAAACGACGAAAAACCTAAAGAAAATAAAGAGACTCTAGTTTATAAACCGCCAGTCACTAACGATCTTGGTTTAAACGAACTTTATATAAACCGAGAAGACAATCTAAATCCTAAATATTTGTTTGATAATTTTGTCGTTGGTTCGTTTAATGAGCTCGCCCACGCCGCTATCCAGGCGGTTGGTAGCCAACCAGGAGCGAATTACAATCCCTTATTCATTTACGGCGGCACCGGCCTCGGCAAAACTCATTTAATCCAAGCGGTCGGCAATCACTTAAAAAACAATCACAACAAGCGGGTCTTCTACACCACCTCGGAACGTTTTTCTGTAGAATACGTGCGTTCAGTCCAAAACAACCGCGTTAATATGTTTAAAAGCAAATACCGAAAATACGACGTTTTCATCATGGACGACGTCCAGTTTTTGTCCAACAAAGAAAAAACACAGGAAGAGTTGTTTCACTTGTTCAACAGTCTGCACGAAAACAACCATCAAATCATTTTTTCCTCCGACAAAACCCCCAAATACATACCTCAAATCGAAGACCGTCTACGCTCTCGTTTTGAAGGGGGGATGGTGGTGGGAATAGAAAAACCAGATTACGAGTCGCGCTTGGCGATCCTTAAAACAAAAATTAAAAATTCTGATTTTCCGCCGGACGAAGAAGTGATTAATTATCTGGCCGAAGTGGTTAAAGATAATATCCGGGAATTAGAGGGAGCGTTAAACACAATTGTCTGCCAATCTTTTTACAAAAAACGCTCGCTTGGTTTGCCAGAAGTTAAAATTCTAATAAAAAACAATCTCCGGCCAATAAAAACGGTTTCAGTAAAAAACTTAGCCAAATCAGTAGCTGATTTTTACAACATTGAAGAAAAGATGCTTTACGAAAAAACAAGAAAAAAAGAGATTGTTAAACCTCGGCAAGTGGTGATGTATTTATTAAGAGAAGACTTCAACACCTCGTATCCCTACATTGGTCAAAAAATGGGTGGACGAGATCACACCACGGTTATTTACGCCTGCGATAAAGTAAAACAAGATATTAAAAATAATGATTCTTTAAGACAGGAAATCGAGCAAATCAGAAATTTAATTTATAACCAACAAGGTTAATAAACTGTTGATGGCCTATGAAAAAATCTAGAACAAAGAAAATTAACCACAAATCGCCAACCAAAAACTCATCGATTATCCACTTTCCACAGTCAGTAACCGCCCTTAAAAACAAACGCGAAAATCGAGTTACCCACTTTTCCACAAGCTCATTATCATCATTAATTCTTAATTAAGATTAATTAATATGAAAATAGAAAGTCTTCGTTCAAAGCTCAAGGGGGCAATAGTGCTGGCCGAAAAAATGGTCGGACGTAACTTAACTTTGCCAGTTTTGGGTTGTATTGTGTTGGAAGCTAAAGACAGGCATTTGTTCGTTCGGTCGACTAATCTCGATATTGGTTTAGAGATTTCTGTACCGGTTAAAGTTGAACGTGGCGGGATGGTAGCGATTAAGTCCGGAGTTTTGGGAGGACTTTTGTCTGGTTTTAGCGCTGACGATAAAATCGTTTTAGAGCTCGTGGATAACCAGTTATTGGTTAGGACAAAAGGGCACAAGATCGCCATTAAAACCGAACCCGCTTCCGATTTCCCCTCCATTCCTCGTCTAGCCAAAGACGCTCGATCTTTTGTGATGCCGGCTGAAAATCTATCAGTCGGTTTCCGTTCGGTAATTTACGCCGCCTCGACTTCGAATATAAAACCGGAAATTGCCAGTGTCTACATCCATCAACATGATGGTGATTTGGTTACTGTGGCCACCGACTCTTTTCGGTTAGCGGAGAGGCGATTGCCGCTAGAAAAAAAGTCCGGTTTAGATTTATCGGCAATTATCCCAATGCGCAACGCGATCGAATTGATCAGAGTGCTTGAGAATTTTAATCAAGTCAGTTTTCTCGTTTCTTACGATAAAAACCAGATCTCGTTTTCTAGCGACGGTCTTTATTTTACTTCTAGATTGATCGATGGGCTGTACCCTGACTATCAGCAAATCATTCCCAAAACTTCTAAAATGGAATTCGAATTGCTTTATCGTGATTTGCAGGAAACGACTAGATTGATCGGCGTGTTTCTTGATCGTTTGAATAAGGTGTCATTAAAAATAAGACCAGCCGACGGTTTGGTGGAAATTAAGGCCGTTGGCGAAACCGGAGAAGACGTTGCTCAATTAGAAGCCACGATCAGGGGGCAGGGGGATTGGGAAATCAATTTCAATTTAAAATATTTATTAGAGGCGCTACCAGCAATCACCTCCGAGAAAATAATTTTTAAATTCAACGAACCCAATCGTCCAATGGTGGTTAGGGGAGCGGGAGACCAAAGTTTTACT
>CAYWTW010000018.1:0-14280 GCA_964461325.1 uncultured Candidatus Saccharibacteria bacterium
ATTGATATCTGCTTGCCAGAGTTGGCACTGCCGCACTCCATTCAAACAATCTGTTAAATAAGTAATGTCGGCGACGTTGGTCGTCCCCGATTGATTGACGTCGCCGGGCAAACGTCCGTAACAAACCGAAAACCCCGAAGGGACGTGCGACAGCCGAATTCTTTCACTGACAACGACGCTACGATTTAAAATCGGGGTTAAACCAAGCTTCTCTCCGTTTGGATTGGCGTCTTCACTATAAGATATCTGATCAATCCGAATTGGCAAATCGGCGCGAGATGACGCGACTGAAAAATCTTGAACGGGATAATCGGATGGCGTTGTCCCGCCGTCTCTTCCTAATTCAATTTTGAATAAATCGCCACTATTCAAACGCGCGTCAATTGCTCTATCTGGCGGGTTAGAAGAAGTGATAAACGGTATTGGCTGTGGAGTACTGTCACCAACTTGGACACTTAAGCTGGTTTGGGCGGAATCACCACCGCTATCAGTTACCGTAAAAGCTGGTTGATAATTGCCCGCTTGCTGATAACGATGAGTAAAGGTCGCGGTTTGCTGAACGGGAGTGGCCGCTAACGGGCCTTCATCACTCCAACGCACCGAGTAAGATAAGGGCTGATTTTCCGGATCGGAAGCCCTGATTGTCCAGGTCCCCGTCTCATTGACGTCCAAAACTACGGGGCCTGAGCCGCCGTACTTCGGCGGGAAGGAGACGAGCATATGTATGTGATCTTGGTCATAACCTAGTTTTTCAAACTCAATGTCGTAACGTTCACCAATTTCCTGCGCCAGATTGTTAATCGCGAGCGGGATCTCATTTTTCAACAAGGCCTTGCGGTATTTAATCGGAAAGACGATGTGGTAATGGGCATCATATACATTGTGGCTAGTGCGGATGACGGCCATACCCCTGATTGTATCAGGAAACCGAGGTTTCCTGGATCTTCCTACATGGTCATCGCGGCAGAGCCGCGAGGAAATCCGCTTCGCGTATTATAGCACGCGCTTGAATTTGGGATTTGGCGGGCGCGGATTCTGATAAAAGCGGTGTTCTTGGGCTTTTTCTTGCTCCACCAACGCCAACACGCGTTGGACAAGTTTGGCCGGGTCGGCGTCGAAAATCACCTTCTCGTTCGTCCGGTGGCCTTTTTCCATCATTTCGCGCAGGAGTTCGTCCGTGGCCCATTCGCCCTCCAGCACGCCCACCGGTTTGCCGTCTTCGAAAGCGACGGTAAACTCGTTAATCGTCCCCACTCGGCCACAGCCAATTAAAACGGCGTCCGACGAACGGGTCAGCAAAAGATTGCGGCCCGAATAACCGAAGCCGGTGTAAATAATCAAATCGAGATAATCCAGAGGCAGGCCATAAACCTCGCGGTGCTCGGCCTCGCTCGCCGCCGGCGATAAACCGATGGAAATGCCGCCGGCCTCTTTCGCGCCCTTGGCCGCCCAGAGAGGAAAGCCGGTGGTCGCGCCCGTGATGAGCACCGCCCCACTCGCAACAATGGCCCGGCCTAGTGCTTGAGCCAAATCTAGAGCGTTGGGGCCACAGTGGCCCGTCTCGGCCGCGCCAGAGACGCAGATTTTAATCCGATTATGTTCGTGCCGAGTTGGTTTTTCCGCTTCAGTCATTAGACTCTAAAATTTTAGCACTTCGCCCTCGGTGGGAGCGAGGGCATTAATTGCCAAATAATCCCGCAAGCGTTGGACGAGAAACAGGGCGGACTTCGTTTCCCCCATCGCCACCATTACGCGCGCGAGACGACCCGAATGCGCTTCGACGAAATCAACGAGGCCGGGTAGGTCTTTATGGGCCGAATAACCGGACAGCGTCATCACCCGGGCGCGCACGGGTACCGTCTCGCCCATAATTCTCACCGTCCGGGCGCCATCTTGCAATTGCCGCCCCAAACTGCCGACTGATTGATAACCGACGAGGAGCAGGGTGCTCGCGCGGTCAGGCAAATAATGCTTCTCGTGATGCACGATCCGCCCGCCATTCGACATCCCCGAACCGGCAATGATAATTTTGCGTTCTCGGCCAATCGCTTTGGACTCCCCGGTAGTAAAAGTCTGCCGCAAATTAGGAAACTGGAAAATCCCATCGCGAAGATGATTTTCTTGCTGCGTCCTGTCGTTCAAATAACGCTCGTATTCTTTATATAGAGTGGTGACCTGGATCGCCAGAGGCGAATCAAGATAAACCGGCACGGCCGGAATCCGCCCGCTCTCCATCATTTTTTCAATCTCAATCAAAATCTCCTGCGTCCGCTCGATGGAAAAAGCCGGAATAAGCAAGGTGCCATTACGCTTCATCGTCTCCTCAATCATATCTTCCAAAAGTTGCGTTCGCTCCACTCGACCCTCGTGGGCGCGGTCGCCGTAAACGCTTTCAATCAGGAGATAATCGACATCGGGCACCCGCTCCGTATCGCGAAGCAGAAGCGAAGGAGAATTGCCGAGATCGCCGGTAAAAAGAAAGCGCCGGCCGCGATAATCCAAACTAATCATCGCCGAACCCAGAATGTGCCCGGCATCATAGCTCGTAAAAACCAAATCGCCGAGCGTGACGGGCTCGTGGTATTCGAAGGTTTGCCAAAGAGCCAGCGCCCGCTCGACATCCGCCGCCTCGTAAAGCAGGGGCGCGCCGGTAAAACGCGATTCTTTCTCCAGAACGCCGAGACTGTCCATCAAACTCAATTCGGCCAGGGCCTTCGTCGGCGTGGTGGAATAAATCACCCCCCGAAAACCGTCGCGAACCAAGCGCGGAATCCGCCCAATGTGGTCAAGATGGGCATGGGTGATGAAAAGGGCGTCAATCTCCTCTGGACGATAGGGCCAGGGGTCGCGATTACGATCCTCGGCGACGCGACCACCCTGAAACAGGCCGCAGTCAATTAGAATATTTTTTGGCGTTCCGGCCGAACGCCGCCACCAAAAATTAGCCCCCGTCACGGAACCGGCCGCGCCGCCACAAAACGCAATTTCCACGTCTAGTTTAACTGATTGATCGATTGGGCTTGGCACGACCACTAGATTATAGCCGGTGGTGGCGCGGTAAACCAGAGCCGAGTAATCGTCTCCCGCAGACACTCCTTAACTTCGGTGAACGAACGATCGGTGACGAAGGCACCGGCGGCGGCCCGGTGGCCGCCGCCGCCAAGGGCTGCCGCCGCCAGCGCGACGTCGTAGTCCGCCACGCGCGACCGCAAACTGACGCGAATCTGACGTGGCGCGGCCTCCACGGCCACAACGGCAAGCGGCCAAGCGCGAACGCGCGCCAGATAAGCCGCGAACGAACCGGCCCCCACGGCTGATTCTGGCAACTGATTTGCCAATAAATCTTCCTGGGCGACAAAAGTCGTGGCCACCCGCCCATCATTCCAAATCTCTAAACGGCTCAAAGCCAGGCGGTCAAAAGCCACATCCTCGGGCGCGAGCGATTCAAATTCGTACCACAGACTGGCAAAATTGGGGTAAGCGCGAGCCAGCTCGGCCACTGCCGCCATCGTGGTGGCAGTGGTTAACGGATAACGGAAGCCGCCGGTATCGCCATATAAACCAACCAACAAACCAGCGGCTACCTCCGGCGTGAAAGTTACTCCCCAAACGCGAAACAAATCATAGAGCACGGCGGCCGTCGCCGGCGCCGTCGGCACCAGCAAAGTTTGCTCGGCGTAGGGCGCGTGACTCCGATGATGGTCGATCGCGATTGTCCGCATCGTCGGTGGAAAAACCAATGGTTGAACCAATCGGCTGATCATTTGAGGCGCGCCGCTATCTAAAATTAGAAAGAGATTATAATCTTCTGGGCGAATCTCTTTCCAACTCGCGAGTTTAATCGCGGACGCCCCGGGTAAAATCGAAAAAGTTTCGGGCAGGGGCGAATCACCACTGATTACCGTAACCGCCTTGCCCCAAACTCGTAGCAAATGGTAAAAAGCCAAAGCGCTCCCGACACTATCTTGGTCAGGACTCGGATGTAAATGAAGCAAAATATTTTTCGCCCTCTCAACTGCGGCGCGAATCATCGGCGCGGCTGATTCGACGTTATTAAAAACTTTAATTTCAGGCATAATCTTATTTTAAACCAAAATCCCGTTCGCCGCGGCGAACGGGAACTTGGATGAGGCCATCTGGTTAATTAACCTAGCGAAAAGCTAGGTGGGTCCCCGCAATGATCCGCCACGGCGAACCATGATTTGGAGTCCCTGATCAACAAATATTGACCTAGATTAATACCCCAAATGACCTCAATCCCATTTTACGACAACCTTTCACCCATTTCAAGCCACCACCGCCACCCAACGATAGGGTCTCCCCTCCCTATTTTCCTCCCACATAAAATCCAAAGGGTCGGAATAAAAATTACACTCCCCCTGATGAGGACACATAAACCGCACCAAACCATCGTAGGTGTGGGGATCGTGATTAGGTGGAAAATAAATCGCTTTTCCCAACCACCACGACGGAATAAATTCCAAATGTTCAGATAAAAACACCAACGCCCTCTCGTCTAAAAACAAATACTTTCCACCCCACAAAAAACTCAAGGCGGCACGAACGGTTAAGGGTTTGGTTCGACAGGAAAACGGGGAAACCAAATGAATCATCTCCGGTCTAAGATGGGGAACGTTGATCATTTATTTCTCCCTTGTGTCTATAAAGTGTTTGTTGCCCAAAAGACCAATCTCCCTATTTTATACTCCCCCGCTACCAGATTTTCAAGACCAACTATTTGAACGAACACCAAAGAGTCGAGTTGTTAATTAAGGTAGATTATAGCAGAATAAAAGGCAACGTGAACGACGCATTTAACAAACCTTATGATCCGGGCGCGACGGAAGGCCGGATTTACGAACTGTGGGAAAAGTCGGGTTTTTTTAACCCCGACAAATTACCCCAACCAGGCGGCCAACCTTTCACCATCGTAATGCCGCCGCCCAACGCCAACGGCAATCTGCACCTCGGCCACGCTCTCTTCATCACGATCGAAGATTTGATTATTCGCTATCAGAGAATGCGTGGCCGCCGCGCCCTGTGGCTCCCGGGCGCCGACCACGCCGGTTTTGAAACTCAAATTGTCTACGAAAAAAAGTTGGAAAAAGAGGGGCGGTCGCGTTTTCAACTCGAACCGAAGCAGCTTTACGACGAGATTTACCAATTCACGCTTGCCAATAAACGGGAGATGGAAAATCAAATCCGGCACTTCGGCGCCTCTTGCGATTGGTCACGAGCCAAATTTACGCTCGATCCTGATATCGTCAAAAAAGTTCAAGCCACTTTCCAAAAAATGTTCGACGACGGGTTGATCTACCGCGCCAATCGTCTAGTCAATTGGTGCCCCAAACATCAGACCGCCTTATCGGACGTGGAAACCGAATCGGTGGAAAAAAAAGACAAGCTTTATTATCTGAAATATGGTCCGCTCGTCGTGGCTACCGCCCGGCCAGAAACCATCTTTGGCGACGTGGCCGTGGCCGTCCACCCTCAAGATGAGCGCTATCGAGCGCTCGTCGGCCAAACGATCGAGGTTAAAAATCCGAACGGCAATCTAAATTTGCCGGTGGTCGCCGACGAAGCGGTCGATCCCCAGTTCGGCACCGGCGCGCTCAAGATTACTCCCGCTCATGATAAAAACGACTTCGCGTTGGCCAAGCGGCACCAGCTCCCCAGCGTCGAAGTCATCGATCGTTACGGCAAACTGAACGACCGCGCCGGCCGCTACCAAGGCCTAAAAGTGGCTGAAGCCCGCGCCCGAGTCGTGAGCGATCTGGAGCAAATGGGCCTAATCGAAAAAATCGAGGATTACCAACACGTCGTCCCCGCGTGCTATAAATGCCAAAACTCAATCGAGCCGCGCCAGCTACCTCAATGGTATGTAAAAATGGCGCCGCTAGCGGAACTGGCGCGCCGGGCCGTCGCCGCCGGTCAAATCAAATTTTATCCGGAAAATTACCAAAAGATTTTTACTTATTGGATGGAGCACACCATCGATTGGAACATTTCCCGTCAAATCGTTTGGGGCATCCCCATTCCGGCTAAACTCTGCGACCAGTGCGGTCATGGTCAACCCGATTTGGAAAACAAAATCACCGCCTGCTCCCAATGCGGCGGCCCGGTCCGCGCCGACTCCGACACCTTCGACACCTGGTTTTCCTCCGGGCAGTGGCCGCTCCTCGTTACGGGCTTTCCGGATAACCCCGACTTTAAAACCTATTATCCGACCAACGTCATGGCCACCGGCCATGACCTGATTTTCCGCTGGGTGCCGCGAATGGTGATTTTTGGTCTCTATCTCGCCGAGCAAGTCCCCTTCCAGGACGTTTATTTGCACGGCTTAGTCTTGGATAAGCAACGTCAAAAAATGAGTAAAAGCAAAGGCAACGCGGTTGATCCATTGGTCTTGGCCCAGAAATATGGCACGGACGCCATGCGGATGTCGCTCGTCGTCGGCAATCCGCCGGGCAGTGATCTCGCCTTCTCGGAAGACAAGCTCCGCGGTTATAAAAATTTCGCCAATAAACTTTGGAATATCGCCCGCTTCGTCTTCAGTCAAGCGGAACAACCGCTCACGAAAACAATCGACGACCAAAACTTGCTTGAAGAGCTCGACGCCCTGACCAAACAAGTCACGGCCGATTTTGAACAATATCGCTTTCATCTCGCGGCCGAACGTTTGTATCACTACGTCTGGGATCGCTTCGCCAGTGAGATTATCGAGGACAGTAAAAAAAATCCCCGCCCCCAAACCCTGCTTGAGATTTTAAAACGCTGCTTGATTTTATTACACCCGTTTATGCCCTTCATCACCGAAGAAATTTGGTCGAAATGGCCCAAACCAATGAATAATCTTTTGTTGGTCGAATCATGGCCCGCAATCTCGACGTCATGAGAAAAAATTCGGACCCCGCCGCGCCGTTTTGGTCTTACTCGCCGGAGCGAGTGTTGCAAAGTCTCCGCGCCAACGCTCAAGGTCTGTCTCCCCAAGAAATCAATGAGCGGCTAAAACATTTCGGCGCTAACCGCTTCCGTCCGGAGTCAAAATTCAATCTCCTCGCGGTAGTATTGGAACAATTTCGCAGTCCGCTCATCTTCATTTTGCTGGCCGCCGGCGGCCTGACGATTTTTCTCGCGAAATGGGTTGACGCCACAGTCATCGCCTTGGCCATTATCGTCAACACCGCGCTCGGAACTTACCAAGAGACCAAAGCCGGCAATGCCCTGGAGCGTCTAAAAACTTACATCCGCGAACGCGCGCGCGTCGTTCGGGCCGGCCAGGAACAAGAGGTTGACGCGGAAACATTAGTCCCGGGAGACATTATCCATCTTGCTTACGGCGGCCGCGTCCCGGCCGACGCGCGCCTGCTCTCGGTTAATGATTGCGCGGTTGACGAATCTCTGCTAACCGGCGAGTCTCTACCGGTCAACAAGACCATCGCGCCGCTCTCCGAAGCCACGACTCTACCCGATCGAACCAACATGGTTTTCGGTGGCACGCTCGTAACCGGCGGCTACGGCGTCGCCGTGGTGACCGCCACTGGCCGAGCCACCGAGCTCGGCCAGATTGCCGACCTCGTTTCTCAAGCGACCGAAGAAGAAACACCGCTCCAGCGTTCGGTAGCCAAATTGGCGTGGTTGATTGCCGCAATTGTGATCACGTTGGTAGGCGGCATCTTCGCGCTGGGAATCTACCGGGGGGAAACGGTGATTCAGATGTTTTTGGTCTCCGCCGCCGTGGCCGTCGGCTCCATTCCCGAAGCCCTGCCAATCGCTCTGACCGTTGTTTTAGCCGTTGGCGTCGAGCGTCTGGCCAAGCGCCAAGGCGTGATGCGGCGCTTAGGCGCGGCCGAAACGCTTGGTTCCACTTCCGTCATTATTACCGACAAAACGGGCACCTTGACCGAGGCCAATATGCGCCTGGTAAATATTTTAACCGTTGATCAATTGTTAAACAGAAAAATGGAGCTCGATGATTCCTTGGCCAAAAATTTTTCCGTCGACCAGAAAAATATTCTTACTTTGGCGGCCCTTAACACTAAAGTCTTGGTTGAAAATCCAGACGACCCCCCCGTCGCTTGGCAACTAGTCGGCCGCTCGCTCGAGACCAACATCTTTAAAAGCCTGATCGCTCAAAAACTCGACCCCCGTCTGATCCAAAACCAGGCCCGGGCTCATCTCGTCATCCCCTTCAGTTCGGAACACCGCTTCTCCGCCAGCTTAATCCACGGCCACCACCAACTCCCCCCGCCGTTAAACCGCCAAACATATACCCTGCTCTGCCTCGGCGCGCCCGACACCCTGCTCCAAAAATCCAAGCTGCCCAAAAACGATTACCTCCGATTGATCGAAGCAGTGAACGTCATGAGCCAGCAAGGTAAACGGCTACTCGGGATCGCCATCAAAAATGTTCGGAGTGAAAAAATCGGCTTAACCCTAAAGGCGGCCGAAGTTGATGAGCTGGAATTTCTCGGCCTGCTGGCTTTTTACGATCCGCTTCGCGCCGGCGTCCCGGAGGCCATCAGGCAGATCGAGGCCGCCGGAATCAAGGTCGTTATCGCCACCGGCGACCTGCCCGGCACGGCCGTGGCGGTTGCCCGCGGCTTGGGTTGGTCGATCAATCCCGGCCAAGTCTTGACTGGAGAAGAAATGCGTCAGCTTGCCGACGACGACCTCAAAAACAATCTCGATAATATAAAAATTTTTGCCCGCGTTACTCCGGCCGACAAGATGCGTCTCGGCCGTCTCCACCAAGCGCGCGGCGAGGTGGTGGGAATGACCGGCGACGGCGTCAACGACGCGCCGTCGCTGAAAGCGGTGGATATCGGCATCGCTGTCGGCTCCGGCAGTGACGTAGCTAAAGAAGTGGCCGATCTCGTACTGCTCAACGACAATTTTGAAACGATCGTCCGCGCGATTGAAGAAGGCCGGCGCATTCTCCTAAACATCCGCAAAACTTTTATCTACCTGATGTCGACCTCGCTCGACGAAGTCCTATTGACGGGCGGCAGTCTGCTCCTGGGTTTGCCCATGCCCCTCTCCGCTCTGCAGATTATCTGGGTCAATTTCTTCACCGGCTCATTGCCCGCTCTCTCGTTTGCCTTTGACCATTCCGCCGACCAGCGCCAGCTGACTGTCCGCGATGCCAAAATTGTTCTCAACCGCGAAGTCAAGCTCCTCTCGCTCGGCATCGGTCTGCTTAATTCTTTCATTCTTCTCGGGCTGTATTGGTGGCTCATGAGACAGGGTTGGGATGACGCTGTGGCCCGAACCTTCCTCTTCACTTGCTTCGCCTCCTACATTTTGTTCGCGGCCTTTTCACTTCGGCAGCTTCACCAGCCGATTTTCCGCTATCATCCGTTTACCAACAGATTTTTAAATACAAGCGTCTTGATTGGGCTTGGCCTGATCGCGCTAACCATCTATCTCCCGCTATTTCAAAAGATATTCGGCACCACCGCCCTGCCATTCAGTTGGTTAATCTGGGTCGCGGTTTGTATTATCGTCAACGTCGGAATCGTGGAAATCGCGAAATGGATTTACCGCTCGGCTAATCGGGCAAGTCGTCCAACTGGTCCGCGTCGCCCGATGGGACAAATGGCCAACTCGCCGGCCCTCGCCAATCGCTAGGCGCGTCGGTGTCGGCTGGCGGCTTACCGGTCGTGCCAATCCCGCCCCCGCCCGAGTGGCTCACCGCGACCGGCGCTTCGGAATATGCAATCACTACGTCGTTCACTCCGTCGACAGAATCAGCCCGAAGATAGTAGGGGTAGCTCCGCAGGCGAGAAGTATCCCAAACGTATTCGTTAACCGGATCGTCTTCGGCAATCGCGGCCAGCAAAACATGGTTACCGTTATCGGGATCATTGTCTGGGTCATAAAACAAAGTGGTAGTGGCGTTGTCGTCCGGGTCGGCGTCCATCCAGCGGATAACGTAATTCGCGTCGGCCATCGTTACCGTGCCCGAACTAAGACCATGAAAAGCAAACGCGGGCGAAGCGTTACCCGCCATTAATTCAAACGGCCCCCATTCGGCCGGAGACGATTCCCGTCCGGCGAAGTCTCTTACCACCACGCGAATTTTGTAGCCCGAGCCAAGTAATTGTCCGGAGATGTCCCAAGCGTAAGTTCGAACGCCGGTTAATAATCCTTCCTCGACGCCAATAATGTGCCAATCGGTATCATGCGGATCGTAATAATAAAAGGCGGCGCTCGCCACCGTGCCGTCGTCGTGGCCCAGATCGTCACCCACCGCGTATTCAATCAATTCCACGGCGTAATTTTCCATCACGTTATCATCTTCTCCCAAAATTGAAACGCCGCTAACCGTCGGGTTAGCGGCATCACTCGTCGGATTAGCGTAGACTGCTAGTCCAGACAATTGAGAATCGGTCACCGCGTAACGACGAAAATAACCGTCATAACGAAAATCCGACACCCGCAAATAACCCGTTCCCCACGGCAGGCCGTATTGCCAATATTGACCGCCGCTATTTGTTGCCTCCGACATCAAGGCAGAAATCGCCTCCACCTCAACTCCGGAGATTAGGCCCGCGGCCGACTTAACTTCGCCCGAGATCGAACCAACGGCGTAACGGCCGAGATCGTGGTGAACTTTTACGACCGATATGCCGCCGCCGCTAAAAAAATAAATCTGTCCCGCTTGATTGGAAGTTCCAAGAGTGGCTTCGTAGACGACGTCATCAGCTAAACCGCCCAGCGTCAAACCGCTAACGGTCGTGGTCGCGGCCACGTTAAACGCCGACCAAGTGCTCGCTCCTTGCGGCCGCCACAAGGCGACGATGTTTTTGAGTTGGGGATCAAATTTAAGCGGCCAACGCCAGGTAATCGCCGCCAACCCGTCGCTCGACACATCTTTATAAGCGACGTAAGACATCGGCAAGCCCGGCCGACCAGCCGGGTCAGGCGCGTAGGTCAAGGTCTCTTGATAACGAGAATCGGGATGGACCACGTCGCCAGCCCCCTCGACAAAAGCCTCGAACGCCACGTCACCCTGGTAATTCCGCGTGCTATTGATTGTTAAATTAATGTTAAGAGTCGCGCCGGGATTGACCACGATTCCGTAGGTGAGAAAATCAAATGACGCTAGGTGCCAATTATCAGCAATAATGTGCAACGCGCCACGATCAACCACGGCCTCACCGGTATTCGTGAGGACAATACGAAGTTGGGTCGGAGCGCCGGTTTGAAGCGTCGTTAATGGCTCGATATCGGCCACCACCAAACCGCCGGGACTGGTCGCCGCCGCCAAAGCGGTGGCCACTTTGGCGGTCACATAAATATCGTTATTGAAACCGCCGTCAGGGTTTTGATTGGATTCAAGATAATTAACAGTCGCCGCTTCATCAAGCGGCGACCGGCCAGCCAGCTTAATCGCGCGATAAGCCAAGACCGTATTGAGAATGGCGGCATCCCAATCTCCGCCAGTACCCTGCTGGTTAATTAAGGCGGCTAAAGCCGGTTCGAGGGCGTCGCTAATCGCGGTTTCGCCCAGGTGTTGATGGCCATATGGCGCCAAGGCCATTATAACTTCAGCCGTCACCGGCAGCTGGCTCATCCCGCCCGGCACAACGCTCCAACCGCCATCCGGACGTTGGGTATTTACGAGGTAACGCAAAGCCGCGGAAATGGTCGCCGTCGGCGACGAGCCTGGGTCGCGGTAACCTGATGCCGTCAAGGCTCGCAACGCCTTAGCGGTCGTCAGCGGGTCTGGCTCATAACCACGAAAAACAGGGAAACCGCCCTCGACTTCATCCAGGTTGCTGGCCAAAAGTTCTGCGGTCGAAGTGCTGGAATCGGTTTGCGCGGCAACAATCAATTGCTCCGCGCGATAATCGTTATTGTCGGCCAGATAATAAGACAGCCATTCCTGACCTTGGTTCAAATTTTCGCCAACCACGCCGCTGGTTAGCAGGGCTTCGACAACGGCGGCCGTGGTAATAAACCGAGTGGTGGTGGACGTACCCCAAGAGCCATCGGTGTTCTGATTAGTCAAGAGATAATCGAGGGCCGCGACCGCGGCCGATGATGCCGACAAAGCTTTAATCACGGTCGGATTCCTCACCGTCTCCATCCCGAGGAATTCTACCGTCGATTCAACGCCCATGAGCTGGGCCGGATTCGGCACAAACGCCGAATTAACATTGGCCGAAACCGGCCCGGCTTTGGCCTGGATTATGACCGGCGAGATGAAAAAACCAGATAGCGCGAATACCGATAGAAAAAGACGAATTTTAAAACGCATATTCTTCTTTAACAATTATAAGCACCAAATATCAAAATAGTCTATACGTGTTTATCGTTATACCTAAAATTGCCTGTTCTGCCTCAACCTATTTCTCAACTTCCAACCATTCCCGCGACACAACATTTCCAGATAAGACTGCAGCATTTCCGGCTTGTTCCCACTCCGTTCCAAATTTTTGAACATTCGCTTCTTTGTCGTCGTTCGCAAAACCCGATGATTGACAAAATTAATCCAACCCAAAAAATCTACACCCGAAACGCTGGTTTTGAGAAAAACTTTGTCGGGATGTAATTCTAACTTTAGTTTCTCACCCAAAGAGGAAAAACGGCCGTATGTTAAACGGGCGATTATCAAACTTGATACCGCCAAATTTTTAATTCAAGTGGCTTGGGAAATTAGCGCTTTAAACGAGAAAAGATTAGCTGCTTTATCTCAACCTCTGTCAGAAATTGGGAAAATGCTGGGCGGATGGCACAACCAATTGAAGAAGACGTTAGAACAAACAAAGCAAACTGCCGCCTCGGATAAGAAGCGGCAGTAGCCGTTGCCGAAGAGACTGGCGAGACGAGGACCGCGAAGCCGTTGTCAGCATTCCACCTGTTGCCAGGCTTGCCATCGTAGGCGTTGAACCGGCGGTTGCCGTAGTAGCGGTTGGCGCCGAACAAGTTCGGATAGCCGTCCGAGTCGTTATGTGTCGGGCGCCGTCATGGTCACCACCTCTTGTCGTCAGCACAGGGCGATTTGAGGTTGAATATTATGCGGCATATTAAATGCCTTAGCGCCCCACACCAAGTATCTTCGTTGCTTTAAGTTACTCCCGATTACTCCGTCCCAGTCGTAACATGGGGCGTTCCCAATCGGGCGATACTGGATTCGGTGGCAAAAGTCATAACTATTTGCATATTCACCTACTACCGATTTGAGTGTAACAAAAAGAGCCCCATCCACCAACTTGGTGAACGGGGCCCACTGTGTCCGTCGGAGCCTTGGCGAAGACGGAGAGCCCAAGGTCTAGGGATCCAGAAGTTCTAGGATTCCGAGACCGAAGGGCTAACTTGCGAGACGAGGACCGCGAAGCCGTCGTCAGCAAACCACCTGCGGCTAGGCTTGCCAACGCAGGCGCCGAACCGGCGGTCGCCGTCGGAGCGGAGGGCGCCGAACAAGAACGGATAGCCGTCCGAGTCGCTGATGGGGTCGTGCATAGTTACGATCCAGGTCAGACCCATCGCTTCGATCTCCTCGTCAGAGAAGGCGCGGCGGATGAGGCAGCCGACTTCGGCATTCTCCTCCTTGCCGTGGACCAAGCCGTGGTCGTCGCAGTAGGCACGGATGTTGGAAGTGATGCGCTCGTTGTCGTCCTTCCAGAGTTTGCCGGGGAGTACGGCGATTTCGTAGATCGTCCCCTTCGGACTGGGCCTGAAGGCGCCGGAGCGAAGCATGAACTCGGCTTCGTTGCCAAGGTCGTACTCGTTCTCCCGGAACCAGTCGGCCCACTCGGCGCCGGTCTCGCCGGTCGAAGTGAGGATGAAACGAATCCAACCGTTCTCGTCCACACGCCAGCGTAACACGGGAGTTACAATCCACTCGTCAGAGTTAACACGCCGGACTGCCTCGTTCGGGTCTCTAATATCCATCTGGCGCATCATTTTTTCGACAAGGGCATTAAGCTGCCCCGTCATCACTTTGGCAATCGCGAATTCCGTACTCATGATTATCTCCTTGGCGCTTATTTGCGCCCTTCTGTTTCCTCTAATCCGAGGAGGAACCATGGCCGTTGTGGTCATAGCCAGAAAGGGCCTACTTTTAAGCCTCTTTTGGCTATGACCAGATCGCAAATTTGTATCAAAGAACTCCGTTGATGGTATATACTCACTTATCTCATCTGTCAAGTGCTTGGATTAGAATACGGCTTAAAATATGATGTTTTTGGGTCCAGTTGCAAAGAGCGTTAACGCCGGGCAGAGAGCAGACGCTATAACCCCCATTCAACCCTTCGCCGATGGCGTAACTCG
>CAYWTW010000019.1:0-10328 GCA_964461325.1 uncultured Candidatus Saccharibacteria bacterium
GGATAATCTGCTCAATAACGCGCTCGCCACTGCGCGCGCGTTCGTCATCGGCCGGGGTGGCGCTGGTATAAATAATCGGCCCCACCCGCGCGCTAAACTCCTCGAAACTTAACGGTCGATTATCACGCGCGGACGGCAGACGAAAACCGTATTCTACCAAATTGGCTTTGCGGCTTTGGTCACCAGCCAGCATCCCCGCCAGTTGCGGCAAGGTGACGTGTGATTCATCAATAATAGTTAGAAATTCGGGACGACCGGCCGCGTCGCGTGGGAAATAAGAAAGTAAGGTGCTCGGCGGTGTGTTCGGCAAGCGGCCCTCTAAATGGCGGGAGTAATTTTCAATTCCGTTGCAATAACCAACCTCGCGTAAAAGAGCAAGATCGTATTTGGTTCGCCGTTCCAGGCGATCAGCTTCGATCAGGCGGCCGGCGGCGCGCAACTCGTCCAAACGTTCCCGCAATTCGGCAGTAATCGATTCAAGCGCCTGTTTCAAACTAGCGTCACTAGTAACAAAATGTTTGGCCGGGAACAAAAACAAATCTGTCCGATTTTCCCGCCAAGAGCGAGAGATCGGATCAATCACTTGAATGCCCTCAAGTCGACCGTCCGCGAGCGTTAATTGATAAATCTGCAATTCGTTAGCCGGCATAATTTCGACACGGTTGCCAATGGCCCGAAAATGTCCACGCTCTAGTTCACCCGCCGTCGTTCGTTCATAATGAAGACGGACCAAATCGCGCAACGCCGCCTGACGATCCAACGATTCCCCTACTCGCCAGCGACGGTTCTCGGCTAAATAAGTTTCGGGACTGCCCAAACCATAAATGCAGGAAACCGAGGCGACGATAATCACATCGCGGCGCGTAAGCAAGGCTTGGGTACTAGCGTGACGTAGACGGTCAATTTCTTCGTTAATCTTGGCATCTTTTTCGATATAAGTGTCGGTAGCGGCAATGTAGGCTTCGGGCTGATAATAATCATAATAAGACACAAAATAGTGCACCGCGTTTTTAGGAAAAAAGCTCCGGTATTCTTGAGCCAATTGCGCGGCTAAAGTTTTATTGTGAGCGATGACGAGTGTCGGTCGGCCGTAAGCGGCGATGACATTCGCCATGGTAAACGTCTTACCCGAACCAGTGACGCCGAGAAGAGTTTGGTGCGCCGCGCCGTGTTCCAACCCAGAAACAAGCGCACGAATTGCTACCGGCTGATCGCCAGCCGGCTGAAACGCGGATTCAATTTGAAATTTATTTTCCCGCATAATGACCTAAAAAATCAGTTTTGAAATCGGCCAAACAACCCTCAACGATTGCTTGACGCAGACTTTTGGTTAAGTTAATCAAAAAATAAAGATTATGGATAGACCCAAGCGTGGCAGCCAGCATTTCGCCGGTTCTAATCAAATGAGCCAGATAAGCCCGCGAATAGTGGCCACAGGTATAGCAAGCGCAATTTTCGTCAATGGGTTGAAAATCGTTTTTGAACTTGGCGTTGCTGATATTGATTTTGCCTCGACGAGTATAGAGCGTCCCGTGACGGGCCAGACGCGTCGGCGTGACGCAATCGAAGGTGTCGATCCCCCGCTCCACGCCCAAAATCAGATCGGTGGGCTCGCCGATTCCCAAAAGATGGCGCGGTTTGTTGGCTGGCAATTCCGCGGTGGCCGCGGCCAAGGCCTCGCCCATATCGCGTTTGCTGAAAGAACCGCCGATTCCGTAACCAGCGAAAGGTTGACTGGCCAAAATCTTAGCGCTCGCCGACCGCAGAGCGAGGAAGCGGCCGCCTTGGACGATGCCAAACAAGGCTTGACTCGAGGGGTCGGGCAGGCGTTCGTGTTCACGCAAGCAACGTTCGGACCAGGCTTGAGTCCGCCTCAACGCCAAGCTCTGGTAACGCTCGTCGTCGATCGGCGCGGCGCATTCGTCCAAGACAAAAATAATATCGGCACCAAGCGCTCGCTGAATCTGAATCGAACGCTCCGGCGTCAAGCGATGCTCACTGCCGTCGAGCAACGAACGAAAAGACACTCCGTCGTCATCCACGCGCGCGGGCGGCAGGTCGGACGGCGCGGATCGATGATTGATTGCTTGATTGTCCTGACTTAATTTGGAAATCCCAGCGCCAAACGCCACCCCCAAAGAAAAAGCCTGGAAGCCGCCAGAGTCAGTAAAGGTCGGACCAGACCAATTCATAAATTTGCCCAATCCACCAGCCGCCGCCACCACGCTTTCTCCCGGACTAAAACAGAGATGATACGTGTTGCCAAGCAAAGCTTCGGCCCCAAGAGTTTTGACCTGCTCGGGTAGAACTCCACGCAAGGCGGCCCGCGTCGCCACCGGAATAAAAGCCGGGGTGTTAATTTCGCCTCGACTGGTTTTGATCACGCCGGCCCGAGCGAGCGTTGGCCCGTCGTCAAATCGCGGTTCAAAAACAAAATGGCTCACGCCGCACTTGTACCAGTTAGCTGACGGGGTTGCAAGCTTCGCAAATACCCAAGGACTCCAGGCGGTCAAGATACTGGATAATCGTCCGCACGTATTCGGCGTGGCTCCAAACCAGAGGCGCAACGGACAACGGTCGGCCGTTTTGCGGATGAATCTGCTCGGACATGATGCCGGATAAACTAGCGTGTTTGACCGCCCATTCAAAGGCCGCCTTAACCGGCTCCAAATCTTTCTCGGTCTTGGCTTGAGCCAGGCGATACTGCGCGAGCCAGAGCGTGGGGACAAACCAAGGATTGCCGGGTCCAACGTGCGTGCTGCGGTAATAGCCGTCGCCCTCATAACGCGCCAAACCACCAACACCCGACCGGCACTCCAAACGCTCCACGCTCAAGTCCCACGCTTGACGCAAACGACCATCTTCTGGCGGCAAAACGCCAAAAGCAAAAACGCCGTAAGCGGCCGAAGCATCAACCGTCGAATCAAACTCAACCGCTTGCTCATTCCCCGCTCGAGAACGAGCGTGAAAAAAACGCAAGAAAAGGCCTCGGCGCTGATCGTAAAGCGATTCCAGTAAAGCTGTTCGGATCTCCCCGGCGGCACGCCGATAAACATCTTCGCTTTTCAGCTTGCCGAGCAAGCGGGCAAAACGGCTGGCCGCCATCAACGCGCCATAAACGGCTGAAGCGGTAAACGTGCTTACCCCCCATTTTTCTTCCCATAAATCATAACTGGGTTTGGGCAAACCGGTTTCGCCGTCTCGATACAAAACCATGAAATCAGCCGCTTTTTTGATTAATGAATTGTAGACCTCTTCGATAAATTCCAGATCTTTGGTCAATTCGTAATAGCGCCACAGGGAATGGATGACGAGAGCGGTTTCATCTTCCTGAATCGGTAATTCCGTCCGACCATCGCGCAACCACGGATGCCACGAACTGCCCAACGACCCGTCGGGACTATATTTGTGCATGAAATAACCGCCCTCACTGATAGTTTGATTACAAAACTGAAAAAACGAGCGGGCGACGAGGCCATCACCGGCTTCCGCCAAGGCTAAGGCGGACAGGGAAGCATCACGGGGCCAAACATAAGCATAGGTATCCTTGCCCATCTGCAAGACGTTCGAATCACCGGAGGCGATGACTCCACCGCCGTGGTCGGCATGAGACCGGATGATGAATAAAGACTTATGGAACAAAGTAATCATCGCGGGCGTTAGGCCGTAGAAAGAAAAACTGCGGCGGCTGACCCAGGCCTTCCAATAATTCCGCGTGGTTTGGATTAAATGGCCCGGCCCCTTACCCAAAACGTAGTTATGGAGGCCGATCGCCTCGCGCGGCGAATGGGCCGCCGCCAACCAATAATAAATAATCTTAGTTTCCTCGGACGCGTAGTCGGCGCTTAGCCCAATAACGGAATCGGCCTGACCGTGCTCAATATTGTTTTTGGCGAGCAAACCATCTTCGGCATCACGATGAGTCCCCTCTTTGCCTTCCGCCGCGAAAACCCCAGTGCTGTAGTCATCAAACATTTTCCCTTCGAGCTGGGCGCCAATTAGAAACGCGCGCTGATTGCGATAGTGGATAATCACGTGGTGGATCGGATCGTAGTACGCCGTGTGCGCGGCGTGCGACTCGGCGATCTCGAATTGCTGACCGAAAAAAACACGGATATTTCTCTTAACCGCGGCTAAGTTGGTGACCGTTAATTTGCGGACAAAAATATTTTTCTCATTGTAAACGATATCGGTAAAATGAAGGGCTAACTGCAATTCGGCGTTAAGCGCGCTGGTCCGCCCGGCCAAAACATTGGCTTCACAATCGACCTCAATCCGCCAAGAACCGTCGTTCAAGTAAGACAGTCGCCCGTCGACCCAAACCCCCACCCGATGGACAAAGTGGCCTGCTACGTGATTTTCCAAACCAACCCGCGGAAAATAAAAATCTCGAACCAAGCCGAATTCGTCCAAATTGACCAAAATTTTTCCGTTACCGAGGGTTAGCGCTTTTGCCATCGCTTGCTCAAACTAATCGAGTTGATAGTGCCGCTTAAGATGAAGACGGAGCAGACGCAACGCGCTCGACGCCGCTCGAGCGCGACGTAAACCAGCGGCGGCTAACGGATCATTTAACACCCCCTCTACCCACAAAGCGAAATCGTTTTGCCCTCGTTTGGTATGATGGTCGTATTGTTCCTTGCTAATCACTTCAAAAAAATTGGCCAGCTCTTCCAAGGTGTGCAAAACCGGTCCGCCGCTCGTCCAAAAGGCCTGGTGATCGGCCGCTACCGTCAACGGCCGGCTAATTTTTTTAGCCCGGCCAACTTTGGTAGATTTTTTACTCGCTATTTTTTTTATCATAATTTTTACCGCGGATTAAAACTTTTGACCTTTGACTTTATTTTAACAGGTTGGTGATTGTCATGGAAACGCTCCAGTCGCAAAACTAAATCATTCAGGGCGTTCATATAAGAAATGAAGGCCTCGTAAGGCGAAGCGTAGGGATTAAAATACGCGTGGACATCGCCGTCCGAAAACCATTTGGTGCACATATAGTAAAAATGGTCGGAGGTCTGCAGACGGCGCCAAGCCTCAAGCAAACCTTGGTCGCGGGTCGCGAGAACTGATTTTTCCAGCGTGTAAACATGGCTAAGAGCGGCTTTCTGCATGTCGTTGCCAAGCCAAGCCGAAAGATCGCGTTCCGTGTCGGCCCAGGTAAGCACGTGGGGCACATCGAGCTCGTCGCGGACCGGGTAACGGGCGGCGGCTTCTTCGACGGTGCAGAAATCATTATCGGGGTGGCGCAAAATCGCTTGAGGCAAATGGCGGACGAATTCAAAAATTCCCGTGTCCGCCCACTGGTGCTCACCCAAGGTTTCGTAATCCATAAACAGATTGACCAACTCGCCGTTGCCGTTAACCGCCGAGATCCAGGAGGCGAACTTGTCGGCGTCAAGCGGCCAGCCGGCCCAGCTTCGCTCCGAAAAACGAAACGCCATATCGTCTGATAGACGGTAATTTTTGAGCAACAATTTAATTTTTTTTGTTCCAGGCGGCCGATAAACAAAATTCGGACTCCGCCAGCCGAGGTAATACTCCCAACCTTCTGTTAAAACCGCTTGGTAGCCGCGGCGCTCGGCCCAAGCTCCAAGATGATTGTTGTAAGACAGTTCCGTGTTGCGAAAAACCGTCGGTTTGACTCCGAACAAACGCCGAACCAAATCAGCGTGCAGTTTGACCTGCCGCTCAAATTCTGGCGCGGAATAAAAAAAAGCGAGCGAGTGGTAATAAGTCTCGCCAAGCACACTTACCCGTCCCGTCCCCACCAGACGTTTAAATGATTCTATAACTTCGGGATAAAAACGCTGCATTTGCTCCAGCGCCACGCCGGAAAAAGAGAAACTGGCTCGAAATTCTGGATGCTTGGTTAGCAATTCCAACAACACTTCGTTAGCTGGCAAATAGCATTTGTCGGCCACCTTGCGCAAGATTCTCGCGTTGTTCAGATTATTCTCGCCGGCTTCGTTAAAGTAATCTTTGTGCCGGCCAATATCAAAAACCCGATAACGCTTGATTCGTAGAGGCTGGTGAACTTGGAAGTAAAAACAAACGGAGGGCATTGGCTCCAGTTTATCACTTCGCCGCGAGCTCCACCACAAAGGTGCTGCCGCGGCCTTCGCCCTCCGATTCGGCCCAGATCCGGCCATGATGCGCCTCCACAATTTCTTTCGCTACGAACAGGCCAAGACCCGTACCGCGAATATTAACCTTACCCGCCTCTTCAGAGCGGGAAAACTTTTTGAAAAGTTTGGGCATTATTTCTTTAGGAATCCCGATGCCGGTATCCTTAACCGCCAGCCGAATCAGCGCGTCTTGTTTCGTCAAGCAGACGGTAATCGTGCCACCGGTCTTGGTATACTTAGACGCGTTATCAATCAAATTACTCAAAACCTGTTCCAGCTTGCCAGAATCCCCTTCGACTTGATAAACGGCCTCGCGGGGATCGCACTCAAAGCTTAAGTGGAGGCCGTTCTTCTCGATTGTCGGACGCATTGCTTCCGTCAAAGTTTGGGCCAAGCGGCAAAAATCAAATCGGCTCATTTCATAATGCATCGTTCCCAACTCAATCCGGCTGATATTCAAAAAATCTTCAATGACCGTCACCAGGTTTTGGCTGGACTGGAACACGCGGTCCACGGCCTCGCGCGCCTTCGGCGCAAGTTCGCCAAAAGAACCTTCAAGCAACATCGAGGAATAACCCTTGATTGAGGTAAGCGGACTCCGCAATTGGTGCGAGGCCATAGAGACAAATTCGGTTTTTTGCCGATCGAGTTCGTGGAGCCGGGCGTTAGCGACCCATAGCCGGTCGTTCGACTTGCCCAACTCTCGCAACAAGACCTCAATCCGCTCGCGTTGAGCCACCTCGCGTTTGACGCTCCGGATTAAGACAATGCCGAAAATTATAGAAAATATTTCCGTCACCGCGACAATTAGGCGAGTCAATTCTGACTGGGCGACGAACAACAGCGAGCCAACCATCACCCACAAGGCGCCGACCAAGACTTGAGTCGCCAACATTCGAACCCGAAACACACGATACTGAACAATCATGTACGACAAAAGACCGAGAAAAATAACCATCCCAGCTGGACCCAAAAAGGTCAATCTATACCATCCCGTTAAATCTGAAACAACTCCGGAAAAAGAAAACAACGCCAAAAAAGCGGTAATCGCTAGAGTAGCCAAAAGTGCTTTTTGACGACTGTCTTTGCTTTGCTTTTTATCTCTAAAGCGTCGGAGACCCAAGCAAACAATGGCGACAGTAATAATAATCTCAATTACATAAATATAGATCCACAAAGGACCAAAATCTATCCCCTCGCAATTGGTCAGATCATAAGATCCTATGTTGTATTTTGTTGACACCAATAAAAGTACGGGGAAAGTAGACAGCAGTAGCAAAAGATTAATGGTCGGTTTAAAATTAGTTTGATAAATGAACGATCTGATAAAAAACAAAGAAAAATAAAAAAGTGATAAACCAAAAATTGCACTGATCTCCCACGAAAACATTATTATTTCGTTATAAACGACCAGCCACTGAGATAGTTCGTTTAGAGTCCAAAAAGCAAAGGACAAAGAAATTGCCAATAAAAATAAAGAGCGACCAGAATACAGATCTCTGATCGCAACCAAAAATCCCAAAAATAAACTTATGATAATTGCGGGTATATATGAATAAAAAAGTAACGGAGGCGCAATAGAGGTATCGACAAAACCAAATAAATTGGGAATTGAATCAGAGCAAGCAGTTAAAAACATAAACAATACTGATTAGTTGATTTATAGATGAATTATAGAATAAAATGTTAAACTAATAAATATGGGGGAAAATAAAAAGCGCTTCTCGTGGATGAATCCAAAGCTCACAATAAGAACCACCGACAAATACGGTCGGGGGGTATTCTCAACTGCGCAAATTGATAAAGACGAAATACTTTTTGTCATGGGCGGTTATATCCTTAGCATAGAAGACGAAAATAGATTAAGGGGTCAAGTGGCCGATAAACCAATTGAGATTTCTGAAGACTATTCAATTGGGCCAAGAACTCCGGGCGATATGTTGTTAATGCCCCAACATTATGTTAACCATAGCTGTAACCCCAATGCGGGTTTCCGTGGTCAGGTGTTTATGGTGGCTATGCGAAACATATCAAAAAAAGAGGAAATTCTGTACGACTATGCAATGATTATACATTCAAATTCACGGAGCACTGCGTATTTTAAAATGACGTGTCGATGTGGTGCTTCAAATTGTCGAGGCGTTATTGACGAGGAGGGATGGAAACTTCCCGAATTGCAGAAAAAATATGACGGGTATTTTCAATGGTATTTGCAAGAGAAAATAAACGCGCTTAAAATAAAAGAGTGAAAAATTCGAAGAAAGAACAGTTAAATTGGGCGACCAACCTGTTAAAAAACGGCAAAACCAAAGAAGCCAGATTGTTATTTTTAAATGTTTTAGAGAAAGAATTAGAAGAAGAATCAAAAGACCGCGCTGAAATTTTTCTCAGTATCAGCGAAGTACCCAACATTGATGAGCGGATAAGAAATATCGCGCTAGATGCTCTAGTGTATTTTGATCATTTTGGTGACAAATCTTATAATCAAAAAACATCGCGAACATTACTGTTAGATAGCCTTAAAAAAGCGAGAGCGGCCACAATTTGATGATTGTGACCGCTCTAAGCCGCGGCGCTTTTGTTGCGTCAATTCTCGCGCTTGCCGGGGGTAGCACCAGCTTTTACACCAGTGCCATCAGGACGAGTAACTACGTAGGTATGCTGATGATCTCCCTTGTCGCCGTCCTTAGTACGCAGACTTTCGTAACGATCATTTCCACCGTCATCCTTGGTAGTTTTCTCGCACATCTTCTCTCCTCCACCAACGCTAAACCAATTTGACCAACCCATTTTTCTCACCCCCTTTCTATTGGGTAAAAACCGATGGTTTGCGCCGTCAAACACCCAATCTATAATTTATGATATCAGATACATTTATTAGATCAAATCTTTTCACTCCAACGGTATTTGCAACAGAAAATAAATGCGCTTAAAATTTTGTCGGCAAAAATTTGACGAATACTGATGTAATATGCTATATTGAAAAGAGATGGTGGCACCTTGACAGTTGTCACATTAAACGAAAACTACTGTTCCTAAATAAAGGAGGCTCTGGGTGGTAGACAAAAAGTTTTTGAAGCGCGTTTTGGAGGTTTACAAACCATTCCGCCGCGCGGTGATTGTTACGTTCGCCCTGCTGGTTGCCGCGCAACTGGTCGGATTGGTCAACCCTTACATATTTGGCCTCTTGGTCACTCGCCTATCGCAGGGCGTCTCTCTATCCGAAATCGTGATTTTGGCTGGTGTGGGATTGGTCTCCTGGTGGGCGCAGTCGATTCTAAGCATCACCCGTGAACGGTTTGAAATCAGGTTTCTCGATTTTGAGATTCCGAAAACCATGAGTCAGAGAACGTTAGAAAAGCTAACCTCTTTGGCCATCGGTCAACACCGAAACGAAAATTCTGGTTTAACCCGCAGCGTGGTGAACAAAGGCGAATCATCGTTGAAAGTCTTGGCCAACAATCTGCTCTATCAGACGCTCCCCATCGCGGTGCAAACAGTAATCATGGCAATCGCGATCCTGGTCTTTGATCCAGCACTCGGTCTCTTGGTAGTGATCGGGGCGGGGCTATTTGTTTGGTCCTGCTTGCGCACCAACCATCAGTTCCGTGATCCGATGAAAGAACTTGATGAGATCGGCCATCGCGTCAGCAAACTACATTCCGAAATCGTGGGAAACCTGTCTCTGATTCAAATCAACGGGCAAGAAGAGCGGATGTGTCGAGAGTATGGGGTAAAGCAAGAAGAACTGTCCGACCACGGGAAACAAATGTGGCTCAAATTTATGATGACCGTTTTGGCCCGTCAGATGGGCGTCGGTCTGATTAGATTTGGGATACTAGCGCTCGGTGGTTACCAGGTTGTTCGGAGCGGTTATGACGCGGGGAAATTGGTTACGGTGTTCATCTTGAGCAATTATCTGCTCAACAATCTGTGGCAAATTGTACCTCTGCATCGGCAGATTCTGCAGTCAATCGCGCCGGTCAAAAAGTATTTTGCCATTATGGACATCAAGACATCGATCGAAGTAGTAGCCCACCCAATCAAACCGAAACACTACAACGGCACCATTGAATTTCGGGGAGTTTGTTTTTCCTACCCGAAAGACCGGTACTTTTCGAACGATGACGACGCCAAACCAAGCAACGAAGAAAGTGAACGGTCGGTTTTGAATGGAATCGACTTTCAGATCAAACCGGGGCA
>CAYWTW010000019.1:10338-13899 GCA_964461325.1 uncultured Candidatus Saccharibacteria bacterium
AGAAGGTTGGTATTGTCGGCCCATCTGGTGCCGGCAAATCAACAATCGTTCAACTTTTGTTGCGAGCCTATGATCCGGACAGCGGACAGATCCTCGTTGATGAGAATGATCTGCGCCTACTCGATTTGACGCACTGGCGCAGAGCCGTCGGATACGTGGAACAAGGCGTAGAACTATTAGATGACACGCTTCGACGCAACATCTGCTTCGGCCTTAACGGCCAAGCTACTTCAATCTCATCGGAGAAACTAGAGTTGGTGTCGAGATTAGCCGGCGTCGACCGTTTTTGGGATCGCCTTACCAGCGGTTTTGAGACCAAGATCGGGGAAAACGGCGTTCAACTATCTGGCGGCGAGCGCCAACGGGTGGGCATTGCCAGAGCGCTAATTAAAGATCCGACAGTCTTGATATTTGACGAAGCCACCTCGCATCTGGATACTGAAAATGAGCGCTTGATTCAAGAAGCAATCGAGCGGGCATCATCTGGAAGGACGGCAATCGTTGTCGCTCACCGACTATCGACTGTTAAAAAAATGGACACGATTTTGGTGGTGGACAAGGGCCGAATTGTCGGTCGAGGTTCGCACGACGAGCTGATCGGCTCTTGCCCGACTTACCAAAACCTGGTTCGTAATTGCGTTAATGTGTAGTGGTTTTTTGAACCACACGGCAAGAGCCTCCGCTGACGGGGGCTCTTTTTTATTGCCTACTCCTCTACCTCGCTTTCGATCACGTCGAAATCTTTGAGAATAACGGTTTTGTAAAAAGTGAAAGCGATGGAAGTGAGAATGGCCAAAGTCAAGATTAGCCAAAGAATTTTTGTTTTTTTATCGGACGGTTCTTGCATAAACCAATTATACCAAACAGCAATTCAAAACTTAAGCCAAAAAGGCCACGCCGATGATAATCAGCGCGAGCGCCCCGAAGCGCTGAATGAGACTGCGACGTGTTAGAGTTTCTCGTCCCAGACGCGGGAAAAACAGAGTGAGCGCGACACCCAAAACAAGCACGAACACGGGCTGGAAACCAGCGAGCACGACCGAAACGAGCGCCAACGGCGCGAGGAGAAAGGCGTAACCAGCGATGGAATCGGCCAGAATGGTCAAAATTTCGCTCATCGCGTTCAAGGTGAGCACCGTTCCGCGATGCCGACGAAACACGCGGAGAAAGTCGTGGCGATAGGCCGCGATGAAAAAGAAGAAAAACAAACCAACGGCCACCTTACCCACGGAATCCCAGAAAAGCGAGGGCCAAAAACCGAGCTCGAGAGCGAAAAATTTGAAAACGGCACCGTTAACTGCGTAAAGAAACGAGGCAAGAAGCATCAAAAAGACCACTCGCCGCCGAAAACGCCAAGACCCGCTTTCTAAATCAAACGAAAGAAAAAAAGCTCCCGCTAAAATAAATAACGATCCGACGATTTGCCCCCCACCCAAAACTTCACCGAGCAAGAGAAAACCGAGAAAATAACTAAAAACCGGAATGGTTTGATAAAAAGGCACCACCACCGAGGCCTCGTCTATTTTCAAAGCATACAAATAACAAAGGATGCTCAAAACAGTTAGGGTGCCGCTCATCGTTAACCAAAACGCCGCATCGCCACTAACCTGAAGACTGGTCCGGTCAACAAGATAGATGATCGGCAAAGCGAAAACGCTAAACAGACCGGAAAAAATAATGAGCGAGCCTACCCCTCGGTCCTGAAAGTAATTAGACAGCAGATACTTATCGACATGGTTGGTGATGGCGTAAAGCAGAGGCGACAGTAAGGCAATCAATATCCAAATCATGTTCTTTATGCTAGCATAAAATTTGGAATGAACGTTCTTTTCGTGTCGTCCCGCAATATGATCGCTCCCAATCTGGCCTATCGGCTTAAGCAGGAGGGTCATACGGTCAAACTATATCTGCCTACGCCGGAAACCCGGCGTAATTTTGATGGTCTGGTAGAAAAAATTGAGGATTGGCAAAAAGAACTTGACTGGGTTGGCAAAGATGGTCTTATTATTTTTGATGACGTTGGGGAAGGAAAAACGCAAGAAGAACTGCGCGAACGCGGTTATTCGGTTTTCGGCGGTTGCGCCGCTGGCGATCGGCTAGAAAATGATCGAGCTCACGCTCAGAAGATTCTCCACGAACACGGCCTGCAGACTTTGGAAATAAAAACTTTTAATAATCTGGCCGAAGCTATCGCTTTCGTTAAAGAACATAACGGACCTTGGGTTATCAAACAGAACGGCCACTCATCTAAAAGCTTAAATTACGTTTCGATGTTTGATGATGGCCGCGACGTAATCAACGTGCTGGAAAATTACGCTCGAATCCCCAAGTATCGATTGCGAACCATCACTCTGCAAAGACGGGTGCAGGGAATAGAAATTGGCGTAGGGCGTTATTTTAATGGCCGAGATTGGGTTGGACCGATCGAGATGAACATCGAGCATAAAAAACTTTTCCCAGATGACTTGGGCCCGCCCACGAGCGAAATGGGCACTCTGGCCTGGTATGACGACGACGAAAAAAACAATAAACTTTTCCAAGACACTTTGGCCAGACTCAAGCCTTACTTAGAAAAAATAAATTATCGGGGCGACATTGATTTGAACTGCATTGTTAATCAGTCTGGCGCCTTTCCGCTCGAAATCACGCCGCGCTTTGGTTCGCCGGCTGTTCATCTGCAAGATGAGATCCATCGATCGCCGTGGGGCGAATTCCTTAAAGCCGTGGCTGACGGACGCGACTATTCGCTCCACTGGCAGGCCGGTTATGGTTTGGTGGTGATGCTCACCGTTCCGCCCTTTCCCTACACCAAAAAATTGAAAGAATTTGCCCCCGATGGTTTGCAAATCTATTTTGACGAGTCGCTAAGCCCAGACGATTTTGAGCATATTCATTTTGAAGAAGTTTCTCGAGAACCGCGCGCTGGCCAAACTTCGCAATACTATATTTCCGGCTCGCTGGGCTACGTTATGTACGTTACCGGCCTCGGCCACACCGTGACCGAAGCGCAGGCCAAAACTTACGGACTAATCAAAAAAATCCGTATTCCCAAAATGTTTTACCGTTCCGACATCGGCGAGCGATTTGTTGCTGAGAGCAGTCAATTATTAAAACGCCTGGGATATGGCATCGACGCGGTCAAACCGATAAAGAAAAGCCCCGTGCGCGCTCTCAAAAGAGCACGTACGGGGAGATGGTTTCAGCGACAGTCGAAACCTCGATAAAAGGTATTGCGAAGAACGAAGGGATTAACGGGCTTGTTTATCCCGCCTCGCCGGGCGTAAACCGCCAATTGGCGACGAACGCTCCGACTATCAAGTCTCACTCCTAGTTTACCAACAAAAAGCGCGTCTTGGTTAAAGTGACGAAAGCGCGGGTTAGCTCGGACCAATTCGCGGTACTTCTTGACCAGCTCAATATCGACTGGAGGCAAACCCCGAAGCCGTTCAGCGTCGCCGATGTTCCATCTTATCAGCTCGCTAATTTTAGTCCCGGTCCCAAGCGCGATTGACATAATTGCCACATCCCGCATGCCGATCCACTTGGTCCGATCCGGAACGG
>CAYWTW010000020.1:0-12986 GCA_964461325.1 uncultured Candidatus Saccharibacteria bacterium
CATTCGTCGGGGGTTTGCCGGAAATGCGTTCGGATTTCGTTCAGGGTATGGAGCAATAGAATACATCGCGAACTCCGAATTTTGAAACGGAATTGTTCGCTCGCCCCGCCCAGCCGAAAGCTGGGCGGGGCTCGCATTTGCGGCGGCTTCGCCGCCGCTTTGGGGCAAAATTAAGCGTAATTTTATCGTTTCGGGCGAATAAAAAATTTTCTCTACAGGCATTTGCACAGTACCGCTCACGGCCTACCGGGAACGCATATGAGCGGCAGTGAGCGTTATCAATGCTGGGTTTGCGGATGGGCTTTGTTCAAAAATGATCCTGGGGCGGGAGACCTCCGGTTTGTTTTGGACTAGCAGGCCTTTCGCTTTTTGCCTCGCGTCGTCCAACGACGCGGGGCTCCTTAATATCTACTAAAAAAATCTGAATTTTGTTCGGTGCTCGCTTTGGTGGTATAATTTTTTTATGAATATGAAGTTGCTGATTCTGCCCGGCAATAGCGCACGGAATAAAGAGTGGGCTGATAAAGGGGTCGAGGCTTGTTCTGATAATTTTGCAGACGTCTATGGGCATTATTATGAACATTGGGAAACAGGAAAGGAAACAGATTTTGATTTAGAAATTAGGCGGGTGGAACACGCCTTTCCGATTATTACGAGTGAGCCGGTGGCGGTCCTGGCCAAATCGGCAGGATCGATCATCACTATTTACGCTAACTATCTACGGAGGTGGCAATTAGCTCAATGTCTGTTCGTCGGTTTGCCTCTAGGCAACGAAAAACAAGCGGTGCAACTAAAAGATTGGTTCGCTAGAATGATGACGCCGACGACCATTATCCAAAACACTAACGATCCATATTCATCTCATGCTCGGGTCAAAGATTTTCTCCAAAGTCTCTCGCTGCCGAACATAACTTTGATTGAGACGCCCGGGGATAATCATGACTACTTGGACTTTGACCTAATCAAAGCCAAGGCCCCGGGTTTTTCTAGTATTTCTACCTCTTGATTTGCGCATTTTTCGTGCCGATGGCGATTTTGACAATCGTCTCCGGAAGCAGTATGGTGGCAAGATATGACGAGAGATAAAAAATTAATAATTTACGTTGTTGCCGGCGTAGTGCTGCTGGTGCTGGTGGGGATCGCGGTTATTCTCAATAAAAATTATCAGATTCAGACGATTCCTAAATCCGCGCTTAGCGAAGCCGAGGCACGAACAATTGCCGAACAACTTTGCATCAAGGGTGGCGAGGCATTGGCCGGCGGCGGCACCTATAATCCCAACTCGCAGACCTGGTGGTTCGACGCGAACCTCAACGCGACGCAAGCGGGATGCTATCCCGCCTGTGTGGTGAGCGAAGAGACGCGGACCGCGGAAATAAATTGGCGTTGCACCGGCCTCATTTTGCCGTGAGCTGGGGAGTTTCTTTGTCATGTATTTAAATTATTCAATTTGTGTCTTCAATTAATCTGCTCGAGACAATCGGACCATTTCTCTTCCTCGCCGGTTTAATGAATCGGGTTGTGATTGTTAACGACAAAATGCAACGAGGTTACACATACCAGCTGACCGAACCGGTGGGGCGGAATTTTCATCCCGATTTTAAACCAGAATTGACGCCAAGAGAAATGCTGGCGCTCGGCGTGTTTGGCGGTGTTTATATGCGCGACTGCGTTAAAGAATTTCCTGAAGATTGGTTCGTTAAGGCGAAGCTTAAGAAAGAGGGGAATTGCGAGCGCGACCCTAAGCTGAACTTTTTTGGCGTGAACGCTTCGCAGTCGCTCTCGGTTTGGAGGAAGAAGGGTTGGATTAACGAGGAGCACGACCCGCGTGGCTGGTTCCAGTGGTATTGCCGCTACTACATGGGCCGGCGGCTCCCGGGCGAAGACGAGAGACAGATCAAGCGCTGGATGGCCGTTCGCCGGCACATCTCGCAGATTAAAAAGAATTGCCGGCCGAAAGACTGGGCTTGCCGGCCCGTCCAAAGGCAGGCGGTGCTCCATTGGGCCTACGACAGCCGGAAGATGTAATCGGATGTATAATTTATGCTGGAGCATCTAGAATTTTCTCTTCTTCGGCTATACCTTTTTCTATTCTTTAACGGAATTTATGCTTTTCTTACTTTTTGGATTGGCGCGATGGCTATCCGTTTCCCACCCTTCGCTCTTCTCGGCCTTCTGATGCTGATCTACACGCTGCGATTCCACAATTTGGCGGTTCTAAGATTGTCTGATTCCGGCGAGGGAGCTGAGTCAGGACCTCCGGCTACGATTACCTCTATTGTTTTCTTGATTTTGATGATTCTGATTAGCTTCGGTTATGTTTTGGGCGTGCGCTGGATGCAACAATTATTGATTGATGAATTTGGCTTTCCTGAAATCGCCTTTTCGGTGGTGGCCACGGCGTTTGGTTTGGGTTCATACTTTTTGTCCGTATATTTTTCGTTCCGACGGCGACTTTAAAGGTCGACTTGGTTACGTTTTTTTTAAAAACAAAATCCCCCCGCGGCTACTCTGTAGCCGCGGGGGAGTGGTTCGCGCGAGCGGACGCGCGTTTTCAATTGAGGCAGATCTCCTCTTGCACATCAGTTCGACGGTAAGCGGGACGAAGGCGCCGAAGGACGTACTCCTCCATGTTGTTCAGGGCCTCGACTACCGCCTGCTCCCAACAGTCGCATTGGGGCAACGCCGATGTGACGATCTGATACCTTAACGTTGGCAACTCGCTTACCAGCAATCTTCCCTTTCGGAACGCCTCGTCCACCAGAGCGAAAGCCCCGTTTCGTGAAGTGACTTCCTCGCTTGATCCGTCCGAAAAAACGATGTATCCGTGGATCAAGCCGCACTCGCCACATATTTCCAAATGCGCCGGCTTTAGAACGTCTGACATTTCGCGCCTCTCTTTCTTTTTGGGGACCATAGCTCTGTTATAAAGTGTAACTCATTAGGAATTAAAAGTCAACCCCGTCGCTCGCGAGTGACGGGGTCGATACCAAAAACACCGCGGGGTAAAAATTGTTATACTGCCCGTTATTAGGCAACGTGACTGTGGATAAAAATAATACGTCGTGGGGTAGGGTGGCCGAGTGGTACAATGAGTATCTCGGGGGAGAAGATACCTACCACGCTAAGGTGATTTTACCCAATCTGTTGCGTCTTTTGGATACTAAAAAAGACGAACGGATACTTGATTTGGCTTGCGGTTCTGGATTTTTCGCCCGCGAGCTCGCGCAACTGGGCGCGTCTGTTAGCGGCAACGATATTTCTCCCGAATTGATTGCTCAAGCAAAGCGAAATGTCCCGACGGCTACTTTTCACGTCACTCCGGCCAACCAATTGGCCTTCGCTCGGGACGGAGAATTTGATGCCGCTGTCTGCGTTTTGGCGCTCCAGAATATGGCCGAGATCGCTCCAGTGTTCGCGGAGATTAAGCGGGTCTTGAGACGGGGTGGACGTTTGATCGTCGTCATCAATCATCCGGCTTTCCGCGTGCTCCGGCGTTCGAGCTGGGGTTGGGATGAGGAGCAGAAGACGCAATATCGGCGCATCGATGGCTACCTCTCGGCGGCTAAGGTGCTGATCGAGATGCGTCCGGGCTCGTTGGGCGGGGCCACGACCCTTTCCTACCATCGTTCCCTCCAAGACGTCTTCAAGGCTTTGGCTAAAGCCGGTTTGGCCGTGGCGCGCCTGGAGGAGTGGATTTCCCACCGGGCGAGCCAAGCGGGTCCGCGGCAGAAAGCCGAGGATCTGGCGCGCAAAGAAATCCCCCTGTTTATGGCGCTCGAAGCGCGGCCGTTATAAGCCGAGCGATAAAAACCCCCGTCGAGCGCGCGGGCTCGGCGGGGGTCTGTTCGGGAAATGATATCGAGGGGCCAAAACAATTACGTCGGCGGAGCGCGCGGGCGCGAGAGCATGAGCTTTGCCTCCTTTCCGTTCCGCTTCTATTCTCCCTCCGTGTCCCGAAATCTGCAAGTTAGATTAGCATATCGCGGTTTTTTGGCAAGGGGCTTGCCCGTTCCCGTTAAAGCTTCACCGGGCGATTTTTTGCTATATAACGGAAAGTGATATAATCAAAAATATGAAAAATGTTAAAATTTTAATTTGGGTTGCGATTTTGGTTCTCGGCGCGAGCTGGCCCTTGGGCGCGCTATTCGCCGAGACGCCGTCTGCCTGTACGTTTACTCGAGATTTGGAAGTGGGGGATGCGGGCGAGGATGTGCTTTGTTTGCAAAAGTTTTTGAATGCGACGGGTTACACGATCGCGCCGGCCGGCGTCGGCTCGCCGGGAGCGGAAACAGACCTGTTTGGCGAACTGACGGAAAAAGCTTTGATGAGTTGGCAGATGGCCAAGGGAGTGAGCCCGGCCAGCGGTTACTTCGGTCCGCGCTCGCGGGCCGCTTATAGCGCCGAAGTGTACGCCGGCGGCGGTTTGCCGTCCACGGCGTTACCTCCAGCGACCGTTGGTTCGACTGACGCGGTGTTGGCTCAAGCCGGCCTTGATTTGCCCACCCTGCAGGGGATCATCGCCAAGGTTGAAGAGTACGCCAGGCGCGTGAAAGAATTAGAGGCCGAAAAAGCCGTGTTGGAAAACGGCCGGCAAGAAGAAATTGACGTGCGGGAAATGCTCCGGGAAGCGCGGGAATTGCTTGAGGATGCTGAAGACCGGATTGATGACGCTGATGACGACGGGGAAGACGTAACCGACGAACAGGACGATTGGGATGAGGGAACGGAGGAGATCGTCGACGGTCTTCACGCTTTTATCGAGGGGGATTACTCGCGGGCACGCAATCATGCCGAAGAGGCGCGCGAGTTGGCCGAGGACGTCGTCAAGAGTTTGGGGGGCGATGAGGAGGAGGCGCGTGACGCCATCGACGACGCTGATAGCGCCATCGACGACGCTAAGGAAGAAATCCGCGACGCCAAACGTGATGATGACGACGTTGATGAGGCCGAAGACTTGCTCGATGAGGCCCAAGATTATCTTGATGATGCTGAGGACGCCTACGATGATGAGGATTATGACGAGGTGATCGATTTGGCGGAAGAAGCCGAAGATTTGGCCAAGCAGGCCGTGAGAGCCTTATAGTTGCTGTGGCGGGCGCCAGAAGAGACGCTCGAGGAAGTGGTTGCCGCGGCCGCTGGCGACCCAGCGGCCGTAACGTTGGCCGCGGCGGTAACATCGCGCCAGAAAGTTTTTATTCTCGAAAGTTCGGACGTTGCCGCTATAGATAGCGCCCAAGACTTGGGCCCCAAAATAGAGGAAGACACCGCGCAACCAGAATGGCGGGAAAGCGAAAAATAGGATTCTCTGCGCCCAGGTCGGCGTGCCGCCGGAGACAAGAAAGAAGGTTTGGAGATGCCCGAGTTGGCCGGTTGGTTGGCCGAGGCGATTTTTGTGTTTTAGATCAAGGGCGATAAAACGAATTCGGTCGATAAAATTTTTTAAGTGCGCTGGGACGGAGAAGTTGTAGGTTGGCGTGGCGATGACGAGGCCGCGCGCTTGCTCGCGCAACTCGTCGGTGAGGTTTTTAAAATCAATTTCCTGCGGTCCAGGACCGGTACCGTTTTGAAAGTTGTAGCGCTCGATGAGCACGTCTTCGAGATAAATTTTTTTTACTTCCAGGCCGGGAACGCTCCGCGCGCCGGCGAGAAAGTGGTCGAGCATCGTATCCGAATTGCGGCCGCGAGAGGGCGAACAGGAGAGGGCGACGACGAGCATTAGCTTATTGTAGCACTCGGCCGCGACGCCGGGTAGAATGAGGAGATGCTGAAACCTGAGCAAGAAATCAAGCGTTTGCGCGAGGAAATAAATTTCCACAACCGTCAATATTACGTGGAAGATCAGCCCGTTATCGCTGATGCCGAATACGACGAATTAATGCGCCGCTTGACGGCACTCGAGCGGGCGCACCCGGCGTTGGTTACGCCCGATAGTCCGACCCAACGGGTGGGCGCGGCGCCCCGCGCGGAGTTGGGAGTAGTGCGCCATCCGGCGCCCATGCTCTCGCTCGAGACGATCCACCAAGAGGCAGAATTGGCCGATTTTGTTCGGCGGGTGGAGGATGGTCTGGGCGGCGAAACAACGGCGGGTTTCGTCGCTGAACCTAAGTATGACGGCTTGGCTGTCGAGCTCGTCTACGAGGCGGGGCGGCTCATGCTCGCCGCGACGCGAGGCGACGGCGAATTCGGCGAGGACGTTACGGCGAATCTGCGGGCCGTTAAATCGGTGCCCCGTCGTTTGGTGGCTGACGCCGAACGGCCTTACCCCGAGCGCCTAGTCGCGCGGGGTGAGATTTATATGCGGCTTGACGAGTTCCGCGCTCTTAATCGTCGCCAAATCGAGGCGGGCGAAGAACCGTTCGCCAATCCGCGCAATGCCGCCGCCGGCTCTCTCCGCCAACTCGACCCGCGGGTAACGGCCGGCCGGCCGCTCCAGTTGTTCGTCTACGAAATGCTCGAGGCGCGGGCGAGCGGCTTCGCCCGCCACTCGGAGGTGCTTGCGGCTCTCAGTCGTTGGGGCTTGCCCGTCAATCATGAGCAGGCGCATCGCGCGGCGACGCTCGAAGCTTTGCTCCAGTATTATCGCGAGCTTGAGGGCCGCCGCGAGACTTTGGATTTTGAAATTGACGGTGTGGTGTTTAAGGTCGACGACTTGGCCGAGCAAGCTCGGTTGGGGACGCGGACGCGCAATCCGCGTTGGGCCGTCGCGCTCAAATTTAAGCCGCGGCAGGCGACGACCAAGTTGAAGGCGATCGAGGTCCAGGTTGGCCGGACTGGCAAGCTGACGCCGGTGGCGATTCTGGAGCCGGTGACCATTGGCGGCGTAACGGTGGAACGGGCTTCGCTTCACAACCAGAGTGAGATCGAGCGCAAAGATCTGCGGGCCGGCGACCTAGTTTTGGTGGAGCGGGCCGGCGACGTCATCCCGCAGATTGTTAAGCCGATATTGGAGGCGCGCCGCGGACGGCCGCGGCGCTTCCGGTTGCCGGCCGCTTGCCCGGTGTGCGGGACGGCGGTGCTCGTGAGCGCGGATAAAAAGCAAACCCTTTGCCCCAATATGACCTGCCGCGCTCAAGTGCTCGGGCGGTTGGAGCACTTTGTGTCGCGATTGGGTTTTGATATCGAAGGTTTGGCCGAAAAGCGTTTGCGGCAACTTTTCGCGGCGGGGCTGGTCGTTCGAGTTTCTGATTTGTTCCGTTTACGGCGCGAGCACTTAGCCGGCTTAGAGGGTTTTGGCGAGAAGTCGGCCGATAATTTGATTAAGGAAATTGAGAATAGTAAAGGCCAAAATTTGGCGCGTTTTATCTACGGGTTGGGCATCCCGCAAGTCGGCGAGCATCTCGCGCGTTTGCTGGCCCGCCACTTCGCCACACTCGACGAGTTGCTGGCGGCCCAAGAGTCGGAACTGCTGGCCATCCACGAGGTTGGGCCGGAGTCGGCTCGCGCCATCGTTCACTTTTTCAGTCGGCCGGATAATCGCGAGGATATCGCTCGCTTGCGCGCGGCCGGTCTCCAATTGCCGAACCCGCTCTATCAATCGTCTGACACGGCTGGTCCGTTGGCCGGACGCAAGTTTGTTTTTACCGGCACCTTGGCGGGATTCTCCCGAGAGGCGGCCAAGCACTTGGTCGAATCGGCGGGCGCGCGCGTGGCGGCTAGTGTTTCCCGCGAGACGGACTATCTGGTGGCTGGTAACGAGTCGGGTAGCAAACTCGCCGAGGCGGAACGCCTCGGCGTTAAGATTATTAATGAGACGGAGTTCGAACGTCTGCTGGCTGGACTATCGCCGCGGGGCGAAAAACAGAGAGAACTCTAGGGCGGCGTCGTGTTCGGGCAGATCGGAGGGATTAGATTTTTGCAAAATGAGCGCGCCGCGACGCATGAAATCTGGATTATCAGCCGCGTAAGGCGAGACGAACACAAGCTCGGCCCGGAAGGGGACGAAGTCGTTCGTCATCCAATCACCGCTGGCCTCGGCGTAGCCTTCGGCGATAATCAAGCCGTCCCAATTGACGAGCGAGACGGGAAAGGTGGCCTCGAAGAACCACGGGCCGCGGGCTTGGCCCGTGATGACGAGCGGGCTCTCGATAGTTGCGTCGATGGTCGGCGCGTTGACTTCAATCAGGTCGTCAAGTTTCGCGATTTCTGGCCGATTGGCTAGGTAACACCAAGCGATTAATGCCAATCCCACTACGATCATTACGCCGAGGCCAAGTTTTTTCATCTCTCCACTTTAGCATAAACCCAGTCGTTGAGAGATAATTTGATACGCTATAAGCCGATAACGGGGGTTCGTTGTTGTTGGGGGTGGTGGATAAATTTCTGGTAAACATTTTTTGTTTCTGCTAATATCGGCATCACGAAGCTCTCGAAGCTCAAAGATTCAAAAATTTTTGATGTGACTTCGCCTATTCAGCCAAACGAGCCCGGCGAATTGCGGTGCCTCAAATGCGGCAAGCTTTTGGCCAAGAACGCTTTGGACGATGCCTCGCTTAAAATAAAGTGTTTACGTTGCGGCGAGTTTAATCCGATTTCGCGCGCCGCGGTTGAGCAGGTGATTATTACCGATGCTGATGGAGTCATTCTTTATGCCAATGATTTGGTCGAACGGGTGACGGGTTATCGTTTGGACGAAGTGCTAGGACGGCGGCCATCTCTGTGGGGTGGCCAAATGTCGCGCTTATTTTATCAAAAGATGTGGCGAACCATTAAAGATGGTGAAAAACCGCTTTTGGTTAAATTAAAAAATCGACGAAAGGACGGAACTTTCTACCAAGCCCTTCTCCACATCTCGCCAGTTTTCGGCACCGATAAGAAAATTAAGTTATTTGTGGGACTAGAGACAATTATCAAAACCAATCAAACAAAAGAAAATGAAAACCGCCCCCATTCCCCAGAACGAACAAGACCGTCTGTGCGCCGTTCTCGGCTTAAAAATTCTCGACACGGCCACGGAAGAACGTTTTGACCTCATTACCCGCGAAGCAACCAAACTTTTTGGCGTGCCTATCGCGACGATTACGATCGTGGACCGGGATCGCGAATGGTATAAATCGGTGGTTGGTTTGGAAAAGCGCCAAGGTCCCCGCGACATCTCTTTCTGCGGTCACGCTCTGCTCCAGGAAGACATTTTGATTATCGAGGACACGTTGGAAAACTCGGCTTTCAAAGACAATCCAATGGTCATTGGCGAACCGCGAATTAGGTTCTACGCCGGCAAGTCGCTTTATGATTGGGAAAAGCATTTGCCGGTCGGCGTGTTTTGCATCAAAGATTATGCGCCGCGGCGTTTGAGCGACAAGGAGATAAATGATTTTTTGATTTTGGCCTCGCGGGCGGAAGAAGAGGTTAATCGACCGACGATTGAATAAGTAAAAGCCGGATTTGGTATTTTCTTGTCTTTTGGCCCAATTGAGCTAAAATAATAGCTCATATTTAATTTATGCTTAAGTCTATTAAGGGTTGGATTGGGCGGCGCGGATTGTTTATTTTATTGGTTTTGGCGGTTCTGTTTATCGGTTGGTGGTGGACGACCGGCGAGAACGGTCTGATCGACCACGTGGTGGTCGTGCAACGCGGCGAGCTGGTTCAGGACGTTTCCATCTCGGGCCGGGTCGTGCCGGCGGCGGAAGTCGATTTGGCGTTTAAAGAGAGCGGCCGGGTGGAAGCAGTTTTGGCGCGGGCGGGGCAGTCGGTTGGCGCCGGCCAAATTTTGATTAAACTTGAAGCTGACGATGAAACCCGGGCGGTAGAGGCCGCGCGGATTGCTCTGGCTAACGCCGAACTCGATCTCGAACGTCTGTTGAGCCCGATTGACCAACAGGTGGAAGAAGAAAAATTGGAGCAAGCCTATGAGGAGGGTCTGGCCGCCGCCGCGGCGATTTATGACGAGCTGTCCACGACGATCGATGGGCTCGATGGCATTTTGTTTGAAGAAGATTTCAACACCGACGAAGACAATATCGAGTATTACGCCAAGGTGGTTGATTTATACAATCCTGATTTGGCCAATTTGCCCAAGCAAGTGACGGTGGCTTATCGCCAACTAAAAATTGACTATCTGTCGGCGTTTGAGGCCTATCGAATGGCCACGCGCGGGGGTTCGGCCGTCGTACGGGAACAGGCCATTTTCCTCACCGACGATCTGGCACGCGATGCTTTGAATATCATCAAATCTAGTCTGAATCTGGTGCAATTTTTCCGTGATCGGTCGCTGGCCGACGGTTGGGTGTCTTCCCGTTCCGATTTAGTTGACGGGCATCTTAGCGATTTATCCGCCCAGTTTAATAGTCTTAACGCCGATTGGCTCGACTTGACTGACGTGGTGAGCACGATCAAATCTCAACGGAGTGCCGTGACGGTGAGCGGTCTCGACACTCGAGCTCAAGAACTGGAGATCAGCCGCCAGCGGACCTTACTTGCCGACGCGGAGAAACGACTGGCGGAGATGACGTTACGGGCCGCGTTTGCCGGCACGATAACGAATGTGACGACGGAGGTGGGCGAGATCGTGTCTGTTAATGAGCCGGTGGTCTCGCTCATTTCGGCCGACAATTTGGAGATCGAGTCCTATGTGCCAGAGATCAACATTGCCACGCTCGAGCACGGTGATCTAGCGGCGGTAACCCTCGACGCTTATGGCGAAAACATTTTTTTCGACTCTCAAGTAATTGCGATCGACCCGGCGGAGACGATCCGCGACGGTGTTTCGACTTATAAGATAACCCTGCGTTTCAACGAACGGGACGAACGGATCCGTCCGGGGATGACGGCTAACATTGTGGTGGCGACTGAACGCAAGTCCGATGTTTTGCTGGTGCCCGCCGGTGCTTTGGTCGAACGGGCGGGAGAAACACTGGTGCGGGTGACGAAAAACGGAGCGGTGGCGGAGCGAGTGGTCGAGACGGGGGCCACGTCTTCGTTTGGCGAAGTGGAAATCGTTTCCGGCCTAGAGGCGGGGGAGCAGATTCTTGTTCCCAACGGCACGAGTAATTAGCGTGTGGCGTGGGATTAATTGGCGGGTCGGTTCTTTTCTCGCTTGGCGGCAACTGCGGCGGGCGAGCTGGTGGACGACAGGGCTCATTATCTTCGTGATGACGCTCACCTTTCTCAACCTGGTGGTGGTATCGGGTATTTTAGTCGGTTTGATTCAGGGCGCGGAAGAGGCTGTTCGCGAGCAGTACACGAGCGACGTTATCGTCTCGACTCTGGATGAGAAAAATTATATCGAGAATAGCCAGAACTTGATTGCGTTAATCCGCGGTTTGCCCGCGGTGGCCAGTCTAACGGCTCGTTACCGCGAGGGGGCCGTTATTGAGGCCAATTACAAAACGCGACGCGAGAAAGATAAGCCGAATACCGCCGCCGCTCAAGTTATCGGGATTAATCCAATGGCCGAGCATCAAGTTACCGGTCTGGCCGATTTTCTGGTCGAGGGCGAATATCTGGTCGCTGGTGATTACGATAAGGTGGTGATCGGGCATTATATGCTCAAGCAATATCTGCCCATTGAGTCTCCCGGCCTCGCCACGCTCGAAGACGTGGGGGTGGGCACCAAAATCCGGCTGACGATCGGCGACGTCCGCCGCGAGGTGGAAGTTAAAGGGATCGTGAAAACCAAGGTAGACGAGATCAGCCGAAGCGTCTACATGGTTGACTCGCAATTCCGCAGTCTGATCGGTCGCAACGACGGCAATGTAGATGAAATCGCCATCAAACTGATGCCGGCCGCCGATCCGTTGGCTGTCAAAGCGGCTTTGGTGGCGCGGGCGGTCGACCGTTATGCCAAAGTTCAAACTTACGTCGACGCTCAGCCGAAATTTATTCAAGACATCAAAAAGACTTTCGCGATTTTGGGTAACGTCATCAGCTCGGTTGGTCTGGTCGTGGCCTCGATTACGATTTTTATCGTTATTTTTATCAACGCGATCACGCGGCGCAAATTTATTGGTATTTTGAAGGGGATTGGTATTACGGCCGAGGCCATCGAATTGTCTTACATTTTCCAATCTTTTTTCTATGCCGTTTTCGGTTCGCTCATTGGTTTGGCTCTGCTTTACTTGGTGCTGGTGCCGACCATCGACCGTCACCCCATTGATTTTCCTTTTAGTGACGGCATTTTGGTGGCGCCGTTCGAAGGAACGCTCTGGCGAGTGGGGTTGCTCGTCTTGGCGACGATCGTGGCCGGTTACGTGCCGGCGCGGATGATCGTGCGTAAAAACACGCTCGATTCGATTTTGGGCCGCAAATAAACATGATTGAAACTAAAAAATTGGAGCGTTCGTTTCAGGATGGGGACCGCGAGATCAAGGTGTTGAAGGGGATTGATTTCCGCGTGGCGACGGGCGAGTTCGTGGCAATCATGGGCCGTTCCGGCGCGGGCAAGAGCACGCTCCTCTACCAGATGAGCTTGCTGGATGAGCCGACGGCCGGCGAGGTTTGGATTGATGGCTTGCGCGCGACGGACCTGGGTTTGGAGGAAAAAACCAGGTTTCGTCTGACTCAATTTGGCTACGTTTTCCAAGACTACGCCCTAATCCCCGAGTTGACCGCGCTCGAGAACGTGATGTTGCCGTTGCTGATGCAGGGCGTCTCTCGTGGGGAGGCGATGAAGGAGGCGGCGCGCGCTTTAGACCAGGTTGGTTTGGGCCAGCACAGTCATCAGACGCCGAGCCAACTTTCCGGCGGCGAACAGCAGCGGGTCAGCGTTTCGCGGGCGGTGGCTCATCAGCCCAAAATTCTTTTTGCCGATGAGCCGACGGCCAATCTCGACAACCAGTCGTCAAAATTGGTGCTCGAGATTTTTCGCGATCTGCATCGCGCCGGCCAAACAATTATTATGGTTACCCACGAGGAGGTTTACGCCCGCGAGGCGGAACGGATTATCAAGATTGACGATGGCCGAATTATTAATCCGGAGTAAAATTTAAGTATGACCCCGTGGCGGATTCCGGCACTTCCACTCATTGCTTGGTTTGCCTTTTCGC
>CAYWTW010000021.1:0-12601 GCA_964461325.1 uncultured Candidatus Saccharibacteria bacterium
CCTACACCTATCTTCTGCAGCGAACGGCAACTTTACTGAGCCAAAAAGGTATAAAAACAAGTTTTGCAAATTTAACGAGAGATGAAGTCTTAGTCAGTATGATTTTAACAGGAAGTCTAGAAGATTGTATTGAAAAAGGGCGAGTCTATTTAAATAAAGTTGTTACAACGTCAAAACTTGATTCCTCAAAACCTACTTATGGATTGCTTCAGGATGTCATAAAGGAGCAGGGATTATTTAAGGAAGAAGTTTCAGCTGCTAGGAAAATGTTTGAAGGGATGAGAGTGGACACTTTGGGAAAGTACTCAAATTGGCTCAAGAAGTTATCTCAGAATCCCGAGGTTAAAAAGGAACTAAAGAAGGTAGAAAGTCGCCTAACCATTGTTGCTCAAAGTAGCTAAAACTGTTCTTTTTTGCACCTATTTGCCCTAAATTGCCCTTTTTCGCCCTAAGCCTTTCCCTGGCAAGGACGAATTAGGCCAAAAAGAGCCGAATTAAGTTAAAACTGCTATACTTTGCATGTCAGGAATGTAAATCGTCGCATCGTTCCTTCTTTCGAAAATAGTTCTAACATCCTCTACGACGGCACCCACACCAATAACTTCACCGTCTTTTTGAGGGCGACGGCGAGCCGTGGGACAAAGACCGGGGCTTTCTTAGCTTGCAAAGACGTTCTACAATGAACACGATTAAGCACTTAAAATAGATTATGAAAAAAACAAGTTTGAAAGCGTTTAGTATTGCTTTAATTTTAATAATTGCTGGTTTAGCGATAGCGGTGACCGGCCTTTATTTTGGATTTTCTCCCGATCGTTTATCGGCCGTCGTTTTACAATCTCGACTGGTTCCCGAAAAAGTTTCGCGTTCGGCGGCAATTTCGGTGGCTTTGCCAAAGATGTTTCAGGTTGATGTTGCCGCGCAGGTAATTTTTGATCCGGAAATTCCTGGCCACTGGCTCAAGAAAGATAATGGCGAATTAATTTTCACCACGGATTCTAGATCAAAAACTGAAATTTATTACTATCAACCAACTCACGCGTTAGAGATGGGTAGTTATTATGCCGCCTCGGTAAACGTTGGGCCCGATCAAGTTTTGAGCGAAGATTTTTTGGCTGTTTCTGACCCAGAAGTTTTGGCTATTCTGCCGAGCGAAGAAGAAGTTCTACCGCAAACCAAGATTAGCTTTGTCTTCAGCCGTCCGATGGTTCCTTTAAGTCGGTTGGATCAATTTATTAATGATTCGTTACCGGTCACGATTACCCCCACGACTCCGGGGCGCTTCAAATGGATTAGTACCAACACGCTCCAATTTATTCCTAAAGCTGATTTGATTTCTTCGGCGGAATATGTGGTGGCGATTAACCCGGGCTTCAAGTCGATGGATGGTTTAGCCGTCAAACCAAAAACGACTCAATTTAGTACCTACCGTTTGGATTACGATGTCTCAGACGAAACGTCGCTAAAACCAAATATTGTTCGCGGTTATAATCAACCGTTTTTAATTCGTTTTAACCAGCCGGTTGATCTCGAAAAAACCAAAGAGTTTATTTCCGTGAAAAGCGAAAGAAAAGACGTTTCTTTTAATTTAGCCTACGCTAAAAAAAGTGTCGAAGGCCAAACAATCGCCATTGACGATTTCCAAACTCTCGCTCTCACTCCGTCTACTCAAGATAATCGTTGGGAGATCAATCAAAATTACGTCATTACGATAAGCCGGGCCTTACCAAAATCTGGAGGCAATATTATTTTGGATAAAAAACGATCGTTCACTTATCAGGTCGGCGGATTGATCAAATATTCTAAAGTTACTTCTCCTCAAACGGCAGACGCTTCCCCTAGCCATTTTGATCCTAAGGGCACCTTGGTCATTGCTTTTTATGAAGATATCGATTTAGACAAAAGCCGAATCAGTGGCCAAAATATTTCTCGTATTGTTTATGGCGAAAAATGCGTTGAAGAATCTCGACAAGACTGCCTCACGACAGCGAATAAACAAGAGATAATTATTTCTTTTAAATCTGGTGTTGAATTGGGCGAAAAAATCGAAATTTCTTTGGATGAGATTGTTTCGGCGGGGGGGATAACGATTGGCCGCGAGAAGAACGCCGTGACTTTGATGACTTACGGACCAGTGGCTGTTTCTAAAATTGCCTCTGGCAACAGTCTGGAGTCATTTATTATCTGTTCCAACAATCCGTTAATTGGTCCAAAGGACGATCAAGTTGGAAGTAAAATTGAAGCCACCCCGTTTTTTGAAGTTGATTTTTTTGGTACCTCGTATTTGGCCAATTCTTCAGACCAATCCGCCATTTGCCAGCCGGGCGAATATTCGACCAGAGTTGCGGGATACTTAGCCGGAAGTCAGAAATATACTGTCGCGGCTAAAATTGTTGATGTCTTCGGTTCCCAAATTGATTTTAATGCCAGTTTTAACACGCGGGCTGTTCGGGCCGGAGATTATCAAATTATTAGTCATCAAGAGCAAGGCGTCACCACCGTACCGAGCCGGACCCAGTTAACTTTTTCCGTCAAACACCTGGCCGAGGTTTTGGTGACAGTCTGTAAATTACGGCCCAACGATTTTTATCAAGCTCAAAAATCAACAGACACCGTTCCCAGTTGCGAAGCCCGGATGGAACGAGTGTTGCCGCTCGCCGTTAATAATCCCCAAGGCCGATTTTTGAAGGTGGATATAAAAGATTATTTCCCGTTCGCGGTGGGTAATTATGTCGTTTCCGTTTCCCCGCCGGCCCCTCTTGAGTTAGAAAGGCCACACTCGGAGCCGCGGGTATTTGTGTCGGTGACTAATTTAATTGTCACCGAAAAAAAGATTAACCTCGCCGATAAAAACGAATATAGATCTTCGAAATTAACCAACGAACAATTGGACCGTTTAAAAAATTTGTATTGGGTGCTTGATGCCACCACGCGCGAGCCGATTGCGGGAGCGGTGGTTAATCTTTATCGCCAGGGCGCTGTTTTAAGTACCGCGGTTACTGATAATCAGGGCATTGCCTTACTTTCCCCTGTGGTTGGTTCAGACATGACGGCCGTAACGTTTGGTCAGGATGCGGTGGTAATTTCTGAAAATTTTTCCACTTTAGGTTGGGCTTCGCGCGCGGCTAATATAAAACACCTTTTGTTGTACACGGATAAACCGATTTATCGCCCCGGGCAAGAAGTAAATCTAAAAGGTTACTATCGTTTGGGTTATGATGGCCATTATGAAGTTCCGACCGAGCAGATTATTAATCTTGAAGTCTACGATTCGGCCAATAAGATAATTAGAGAAGAAAATCTAAGAACCAACAACTTTGGGTCCGTTGCTACCAGCTTTGATTTGAATGACGCGGCCTCTTTAGGTAATTATCGGGCATGCGTCGATTATCAATGCGTTTATTTCGATGTTCTTGATTATTCTCCCGCGGCTTTCCGAGTAACGTTGGATTCAAAAGGAAACGAATTTACTTTAGCCAATCAGCCGAAAATTAATCTTAAGGCCGATTATTATTTTGGCGTGCCGGTTGGCGGAGCCTCGGTCGATTATTACTTAAGCAGCCAGTATTATTATTTTAATAAATATACTGAAGAATATTTTAATTTCAATAATCTCTTTGCGGACGAGCGAGATAATAGCGGAGAATATTACTACGGTGATCGTTATTTGCGTCGCGGGAAAGCAATTTTAGATGACGACGGTGAGACGACGATCAATGCCGAATTGACTGATGTTGATTTGGCGGATTTTTCTCAAAGCAAAATTATTATTCTCGATACAACGGTTAAAAATCAACCAGGTCGAACCATTAGCGCTCAAAAATCTTTTATCTTGCACGCCGCTTCTAATTATTTAGGAAGTAAGCTGGAACCCAGCTTTGCGGCGTCTGGCGCGCCGGTTTCGCTTAAAATCAAGAGCGTTGACACGAACGGCGCGCCGGTTTCGCTTGGTGGGATTGAGGCACAGGTTTATCGTGTGCGGTGGACGGCCAAACAACCCTCCGAAAGTAACGGAGGATATATATCCTGGAAGCGGACTCGTGAGTTAGTCAAAACGGAATCGCTGCGTACCGACGCCAAGGGCAATGGCGCAATCAATTTGAGCGTTGCTGGAGAAGGCGAGTACGAAGTTGATGTTAAAGCCAGAGGCGCTCAGGCGGTGGGTAGTCGATCTTGGTTCTACCTGTACGGTCACGGTAGCGTAAACGTGCGTTCTCAAAATGACACCTATTTACAAATCAAAGCGGAAAAAAGCGAACTAAAGCCGGGTGATACGGGTCGTGTGGTAATGGAAATGCCCGAAGGCCGAGCCAAAGCTTTGATCACCATCGAACGAGGGAGAATTTTTGATTATAAAGTGGTTGATATTGTGGGAAGTTTGGCTAATTATGAATTTCCGGTTATTAATGAACATTATCCCAATGTTCATTTGAGTGTGGTCGCTTACGCTCCAAATCGGGCCGTCAGATTTGGCTCGACTGATTTTAAGGTAGCCAATAATCAAAAAAGACTAAAAATCGATATTACTACCGATAAAAAAAATTATGCCCCGGGCGATTCGGTTTCTCTCAACCTCCAAGTCGCTGACGACTCAGGGCAGCCGGTGATAGCGGAAGTTTCTGTCGCTGTGGTAGACATGAGCGTGTTGGCGTTAAGAGGCAACCCCCAAAAAGACCCCGTCGAAGAATTCTATGGGCATATCCCGCTTACGGTGGCCACTTATTCTAATTTCCGTAACTTGCTTAAATATCTTGATCCAACAAATGGTGGTAAGGGAGGAAGCGGTGGCGACCCGGATACTAACAAAAAACGCGGTGTGTTTAAGGAGGTGGCCTTGTGGGTTCCCGGCCTGGTCACGGATCGCGCTGGTCACGCTAACGTTACCTTCAAGTTGCCAGACAACTTGACTACTTGGCAAGCCGAGGCGGTGGGTATGACGTTAGACACTAAGGCGGGAGCCGGTTATTACGAATTCACAACCCAAAAACTATTAATGGTTACCCCGCTTAAGCCGCGTTTTGTGTTGCCTGGCGATCATTTTTCTCTCGGGGCGCAAGTTTTTAACCAAAGCTCCCAAACTCTCGATCTCAGCGTCACCTTAGCCGCCCCCAGCTTAAAAGTGGGCAATCAAAAGAGCCAAAATTTATCACTTAAACCTGGAGAATCAAAGACCGTTTATTGGAAGACCCAAGTGCCGTCCGCGGCACTAGCGGGTAAGGTTGGCTATTCTCTAAGCGTTGCCGGCGATCGTCTGACAGATGCCGTTGAGGATGAGTTGGTGATTAATCCGAATACGCTTTATGAGGTTGTAGCGACAGCTGGTGAGACGGAAAGCCGAATCACTGAGTCGGTTTATGTGCCCGATTCGATTCAGCCAGATCAGGGCGGTCTGACAATCAATAGTTCCGCTACGCTCGCGGTGTATTTGCCGGGGGCGCTTGAATATTTTATCAACAATACCTATAAGAACGCTGATTATGTGAGCGGCCGATTGCAGGGCGCGGCATTGATTTCCCGGGCGTTTGAGGCGTCTGATTTGTCTACTAAAAATTGGCCCGATCTTGGGTCGCTAATCACCAGCGATCTAAATTTACTTTACGCGTTGCAAAATCCTGACGGCGGATTCCGAATGTGGCCGGAAAGCGATGGGTCAAATTATCGGTCCACCACCGAGGCCGTTAGGGCTTTTGCGGTTTTGCGTCAAGCCGGTTATCGGGTAAGCGAGACAGCGTGGAGTCGAGCGACCAAATATCTGGCGGATAAGTATTTGGCGCCGAACGTTAAGTATGGTGACGCCGAGGTTCTCGCTTTTCTCCAGGCTTTGTTTACTCAAGATGGTTACAGAAATAACGTTCAATTCATCAGAGACCTGAATCGAATCGTGGCCGTGTTAATTGATGATAAAAAGTCACCAAGCGCTCTTTTGCTCACCGCTCTAGAAATATCACAGCAAACCGGGCTACTTTCTGGTCAGAGGGACGCAATCGAATCGATGCTTAAAAACCGCCTAGTGATTGATTCGCGCGGCACCTTTTTAGATGTCGGGCCTGATAAAACTAGTTACTACGATACTTCCGCACGAAACACGGCTAGATTTATCTCCCTTTTGGTGGCGAAGAAAGACGGAGGCCAGATTGCTGATCTATTGCGATGGCTCATGTCGTCGCGGGATAAGATTGGCGCTTGGGCATCAACCAAAAATACCTTGGCGGCCGTTAAGGCGATTACGGATTATCTTGAATGGCAACCCGAAACGAAGAGCCGTTTTGTTTTGGAGAATCGCCTTAACGATAAAGCGGTGATGGAGTTTGTTTTTGAGCCCCAAAGCGCTTTGACTCAATTGACAGAAGTTTTCCCGCTCGGCGAGTTGCGTTATGGCGACTTAAATACAATAAGCTTAGGTAAAAAAACACCAGCGGAGTCGGGCAGGGTGTATTATGATTTGACCTTCAAGTATTTTATTTCCGCCGAAGAGGCGGAGCCCCGTGATGAAGGGATGGTCGTTCAGCGAGATTTCTTTGCTCTTACTGATGAAAAAGAAGAAAATCCAATTTCTCGTGCCGAAGTGGGCGAAGTCATCAGGGGGCATTTGGAAATTACCGTACCGGTTACCCGGCGCGACGTGATTATTCAAGATTTTATTCCCGCCGGCTTAGAGATTGTAGACACTAGTTTGGCAACCGAAGATCAAACGTTAAATACCAAGACAGGACCAATTAACGACTCAACTTTTTGGCCATCCCACCAGGAATGGCGCGATGATCACGTTTTTCTCTACCGCGAAACGCTGGCGCCTGGTACCTATGAGTTTGATTACTTGGTGAGGGCGTTGGTGCCGGGAGATTATCTTCGCTTGCCCGCTCAAATTTGGGAAATGAACAATCCGGAGAATTTTGGTCGGTCAGCGGCTTCGCGTTTTATCGTCAAGTAAAAAACGATAGTCTCCAAAATCGTCATCTGGTAAACCAAAGTTCGCTTCTCGGCCTTCTGGTATTTCCACGATTTCGCTAAAATCAAACGGCGTTTGCCTGTGGTATTGGGTTGAAGCCATTAATTCCATCACGCGGCTCCAGATTTCACCGGCTCCGCTTTGGCCCGACAACCCCCGGGTGGATGAGTTGTCGGCATTACCCGCCCAAACACCAACCAGAAAATCAGGCGTATAACCGATTACCCAGGTATCACGGTAATCATCTGATGTGCCAGTTTTTAGCGCATAGTTATTGAGCGGAAGATTTAGATTGCTGATATAACCAAATTGATCGGTAGCAAGGTGGCGATCGCTCAAGATTCGGTTAACTAATTGAATAAACTTTTTGTTGGTAATTTCTCTATCAACGGGAGGAAAAAAGCTATCGTTGAGTGTTTGATCTTGGAATAAATGGAGAGAAGAGTAATTGCCTTGACGGGAAAAAATTGAATAATCGTGAGTAAGCTCAAGCAGGCTAAACGGTATGGTTCCTAAGGCTACCCCCAACTGGTGTTCCTCAATTTTTGATTGATCGGAATAATCTAAGTCAGCTAAAAACTCTGCGAATTTTTCTTGACCGACAAATTCTAAAATTTTAATCGCGGGAACGTTGATGCTATTACTTAAGGCGTAGGCCGCGCTAATAAGCCCGCGGTATTTGTAGTCAAAGTTTTTTAGATAAAGGGTTCGGCCGTCGCCAGTAAGAAACTTATATTCCTCGTCTGCAATCAGAGTGTATGGCCGTAAGCCCGCCTCGAAAGCTTTCAGATAGAGGAGGGGTTTGATTGTAGAGGCGATTTGCCGTGGTTCGAGCGCCATATTAATTTGCTGACCAAACAATGTCGACTCAGGATCGGGCGTGCCAACCAGGCTCAGAATTTCATTATTATGGGCATCAATTACCACGACGGCCGCGTTGTGGGCGTCTCGTCGGTCCAAAGAAGGCATGGTATTGCTCACTATTTTTCTTATTTCGTGAGTAAGATTTAAATCGATGGTCAGGGTTTGGTCTTGGTTACTAGGGCGCGTTAAATAAGTTTTTAATTCAAAACTGTCACTAATTTTATAAAAATCCTTAAGATTTAGTATAACCTGGTCTGACAAGACAAAGTTCTCTGGATTGGTTGGCACAACGAGAGCGCTGGCCAAATTTTTCGCCAAGATAACGTTGGTGTTGAAGGTTGGATTACTGTAACTCGGGTTGCTTAGGGTCGCTAGAAGTTGCAGAATCTGCTCATTGCTTAGTTTGTCGGACGAAACTTTAAAATAAGCCAGGCTGGCGGTTTCCAAGCCCTGCAGACGATTGCCGAAATATGAACTATTTAAATATTCGACGAGAATCTTATTTTTGGATCTGAACAAATCGTGAATTAATGAGTAAGCCAGCTCAGTGATTTTGTTTTTAAGCGAACGATCGGTTTCGTTTTTTAGTAAAAGTTTTGTTGTTTGCTGAGTAATGGTGCTTGATCCGCGCCTTTTGATTAAACCAAGTTTGTCCAGTGTCGCCTTAATTAAGCTCACGGGATTAATTCCTGGATGATAATAAAAATAACGATCTTCTTTTTTTAGCAACCAGGAGGTAAACAGTGGTGGTATAGTAGTACCGTATAAAGAATAAAATTGTTTATCGTTAGGCTCAAGAAGGATGAGGGCGCCGTGGCGATCCATGATTTTAGGCGAACGGCCGTCGAGGTAGGCCGTCTGTAGCTTGCTCTCAATTTGAAACCCGACAATACCCAAAACTATTAGGGCCCCTCCGGTCAACTTTAAATATTTTTTAGCCCTAGATTTCATCACCAAGATTTCGATAATAATTACCTCGAGCATAATAAATACTCTGATAACGCGTGACAAGTAAAGCTGTTTGAGCGAAGGCCCGCGATTTTTGCGTTATAATTGGATTATATGATCTGGAGGAAACATTGGCCGTTGATTTTGTTTAACTTGATATATATCGGCGCGTTTGCCGGTTATTATTTTTCTATCAAGAATTACGAGTTTGTTTGATACGTTATTGTCTTGTTATTTTTCTTTGGCCTGATTTTAGTCACGCTCAAGCACTCCGGTCTTGATCGTGTCGCGTTGTGGGGCCTTTCCCTTTGGGGTTTACTCCACATGGCCGGCGGGGGAGTGCGGGTGGGGGAGAACGTGCTCTACAAATTTATCATTTGGGATCTCGTTGGTTCGGGCGATGGCCAGATTTTTAAATTCGACCAATTCGTTCATTGGTTTGGTTTCGGCGTGGCGACAATTGTTTTCTACCAACTGCTCCGGCCTTATCTCGGCGCGCGCATTAATTGGCGGGCTCTTTACCCGCTGATCGTTTTGGGAGGAATGGGTTTTGGTGCTCTTAATGAGGTTATTGAATTTGCGGCCGTTGTGTTTCTCGGCCAAACGGGGGTGGGTGGTTATTGGAATACCGCCCTGGATTTGGTTTTTAATCTCGTGGGGGCGGCGACGGCGGCCGGATTTATCCGCCTGTATTATCGTCCCGGATTTTCCAAATAATTTCCTTGTGTTAATATTTTCGCCAGACTAGGTCTTTTCGGCACAAGGAGTGTCGCCCTAGTCCGGGTGGTTGACGTGAAGGGAGTCTGACGATGAGAAAGATTCTGGGCGTGGGCGCGATGGTCGTGTTTTGTTGGTTGACGCCAAAAATTGTCACAGCCGAGCCGGCCTCGGTCGTACTCTGGGATAGCGGCGGTTTCGAGGTACCGTGGGGCCCGGAAGTGACCGCCGATCCTTCGTGGATGAGAATCAAGTCATCACTGGCTTTTGATGGCGAGTGGTATCTCAATGCCGTTGGTGTGACGGATCCTGGCGGCGACAATCTGACGATTCTCGTTTCAACCGAGGGCTATCAGAGTTTGGCTTTGGAGGGTTTTTATCGGATTCATGGCGCGTTTGAAGCGTCCGACTATCTTGGTTTCCAGTCATCACCGGATGATGGCATCACGTGGAACGAATTTTTTGTTTTGACGGATGAGCCGATCGGTGAGTGGAAGCCCTTTTCGGCGCCGATAATACCAGATGACGGGGAGGATAACGAGAACTTTGCTTTCCGCCTGGCCCTTAGGGCCGACAGCGGCAGTGACCGCGCCCTTTTCGACAACTTGGTGTTGTCGGGAGTGGCCGTTCCGGAACCGGGCACACTCTTGATGGCTGTTTTGGGTCTCGCGGCGGCGCGGGCCGGACGGCGCAAGATTTGGACGGGATGAACCAGATGAGGCTCCGCCAGAGCCAAGCCCCTGTTCGCGTCGTGAGATGCGAGCGGGGGCTAATTGCGTTAGAATAGTCAATTATCTATGCGCACGATTGTGATTACCGGCGTGGGACAGGGTATTGGTTTGGCGTTGGCTAAGAAATTTTTAACTGCCGGCGACTCGGTTATTGGTACGCTCCGCGAAGGCAATTTACCGCTTGATAACCCCCGTCTCACTATTTTCCAACTCGACCTCGCTCGTTCCGCGAGCATCGCGCGGGCCGCCGAGCAGATTCTCGGTCTCAAGCGGCCGATTGATGTTTTAATCAATAACGCCGGCGTACTCCTCGACGAGGACGAGACGACCACCGTGGTTGAAAAATTGCGCCAGACTTTAGAGATTAATCTAATCGGCACGATTGATTGGACGGAACGTCTGCTTTCCGGTTTTGCTCCGGCGGCTCATGTCATTAATATTTCTTCCACCGCCGGTTCGCTCGGTTTAGTGGGAGAAGCGACGCATTATCCCGACCATTACCCCGCCTACAAAATTTCCAAAGCGGCGCTCAATATGTATACCCGCACTCTGGCTCGCCGTTTAAAGACCGCGACGGTGTCCGCTGTTCATCCGGGCTGGGTCCGGACGGCGATGGGGGGCGACGATGCCGATTTATCGCCCGAGCAAGCGGCGGAAAATATTTTTAATTTTGCTAATTCGCGCCCGGCCACCGGCGGTTTTTGGTTTAACGGTCAACCGCTGGCCTGGTAAGCGCCCTTGTGTTATAAAGTCCCCAGCGTGGTTCATTGAGAACGTTTGTTCTTTTTGGAGGGAGGAAAAGATATGCCCAACCTTCTGACGGCTTCAAGTCGTTTGATTTTTTTTGTTCCCGGGTATACTTGGCGTCAAGATTCTGACGCCAAGATACTCTCTGGAGGGTTGGAAGACGTTCGACGGGCGGTCAGAAAAATTGGCAAAAAATATCGGCAAGAAATCGGAGGCGCGCCGTCTCGAAGTGTTTTGCTCGCGTCGTCATGGAAGGCGGCAGAACAAACCGCTCGCGTCTTCCTCTCGGGTTGGCGGGAATTTGCTCCGCAAGACGGGGTGATATTGAATCAGTACTTTGACCCCGATCGTTTTTCGAGAAATCGAGAACGGTGGTTAAGTGATTGGTTGATCGCGAATTTGCGGGATTTGTCTGATCCGGCTCGGGATGACTGTGTGATGGTGGTGGTGACCTATCCAAAAATTATCCAATATCTTTTGGGGCGGTTACTCCCCGGGGAGTTAGACGCCATGGCGCCAACCCAGTGTTGTCAGATCGAGATTGATCGAAACAACGAAGATCTGCCAGAATTTCTGGTGCCAATTTGTGTCTCCTGTGGCGGATCACGGCGAGGGATTGCGTTCCATCGGGAATTGGAGCGCTTTGAGTTTTGAGTTCTAATAGCTCCGCCGACTTGCGCGCGCAAGTCGGCGGATTTCTTTGTGTTAGACTATTGGCGTGTCACTCGTTGAAGAATTAAAAAAATTAGAGGTGGGCGAAGTTTTGGATGACGAAACGACGCTGGTTGATTACAGCGTTGACGCGAGCATTTTTGAAGTTAAACCGCGGGCGGTGGTGAGGCCGCGCCGCGTGGGCGATCTCGAACGTCTGGTACGTTCGGTGAGCGAGTGGCGCCGCGCGGGGCAAGACGTTTCGTTATCGCCTCGGGCCGCGGGGACCTGCATGTCGGGTGGTTCGCTCACGGATTCAATTATGGTTGACTTAATGCCGAATTTTAATCATCTGGGGCCGGTGATGGGGGAGACGATTAGCACTGGTCCGGGAGTTTTTTACCGTGATTTTGAAAAAGCAACCCTCGCTCACGGTCTGATTATGCCCGCTTATACCGCTTCGAAGGATTTGTGCGCGGTTGGTGGAATGGTGGGGAACAATGCCGCCGGCGAGCGGACTCTCCGTTACGGCAGTACTGCCCGCTATGTTAAAAGCCTGCGTGTCGTCCTGGCCGACGGCCAAGAGCATAAAATCGAACCTCTGTCTCGCGAAGCGCTGAGCGCTCTTCGTTCCGAACCGGATTTCTGGTCTCAAGCGGTGTCGCGCCTTCATGATCAGCTCACTAAAGCCGACCGTCTAATCCGGCGGACGCGGCCGCAGGTTTCCAAAAATTCCGCCGGGTATTTAATTTGGGATTTGTGGAATGGCGAGATCTTAGATTTACCAAAATTATTTGTTGGCTCCCAGGGCACGATTGGCATTATCACCGAGATTACTTTTCAGCTGGTGCCCAAGCCGCTAGTTGACCGGCTGTTGGTGATTACTCTCGAAGGATTAGGGGCTTTGCCGGCAGTCGTGGCGGCGGGATTGAAAGAGCAGCCCGATTGTTTTGAATCTTACGATCGTCACACTTATGATTTGGCCGCTCGATTTCTA
>CAYWTW010000022.1:0-8042 GCA_964461325.1 uncultured Candidatus Saccharibacteria bacterium
AAATGCCAATCTCCAAACGTTCGACTCGACTCAATTCCTTCCCCTTTTTCATCATCACACTCTACTACCGAGTGTCCTAATTGATTACGGAATGGGCCCAGCGGTGGTTTGCCGTAAGTTTTCTTAAACCAACAACGGAAAGGTGGCGCGAAAGATGGATCTTGTAGCTCCAGATGGAACGAGGCGGGGAGACATGATTGACCCAGATTCTCCAGACAAAATTTTCAACTACAGAAACTTCTGCGTGACATGCCACAAGCCAATGGTGGTCGGCTTAACGGAGCGACACTCTGCCAGGCATTGCAAAAATTGCCAGCTGGTCCCTAACAAAAAAGCCGACGGCGGCCGGGGACGAAAGGGCTTAACGATCCGGCAATGCATTGGCCGTCGTCGAACCAACGGCGGTTGAACAGCCCCCTATTTTTCACAGACCCCCCAGACCCTGTCCGCGGCGACTAGACCGGACAGGGTCTTTTTTATTTTTCCGGCACAAATTAACGAACCTCAACGCGAGTCGCCTCAAAATCGCGGTCTTGAAAAAAGACTGTTCGCAAGTCCCGAGCGCCTCCGTCCCCCACTCACGAATCACGCGGTATTGCTCGGGGGTTAAAATCTTCCGCCACTCCTCTTCGCTTTTTTTAATTTTTTCAATCAAAAAATGAGGGGGGTCATTACAATGAGGACGAATTGAGGGAACTTGCCGGGCAACCAGTGCCACTAATATGCTGATCCACTGAACCTGAAAAACCAGTGCTATCGATACAATAAATATCTTCGTTGGTCTTATCGCCAAGCTCGACGGAAACAGCATAATTTCTTAACGATGAGGCGCATCGGGTTTTCGAACTATCTTGGTCGACCGCCGCCATAATTAACTCATAGATATTTTTGTGACCGAAAATTGTTCCCGCTTCTTGGCCGCAAGGCCCAAGCGAAAACGCTTTCGAACCGTAATTACCATTCTTCTCAGCGAGAAGTTCGGCTTCGGCGCGGACGCTAGATAAGCTAGCTAATCTTATAGCTCGATTGCGTTGGTTTTCGGATGAGCTTACGTTGAAACCAAAATCTTTCAACACATCAAGAATCGGGCGCGCCCCAGTGGGCACGGCAATAGAACGCGGTTGATTAATATCACCCAAATGGTAAGAAAAAACTAAATTAATTTGCTTATCTTTAAGCTGGAAAGCGCTATCGGGCGGCACAACCCTCAAACGATGCTCGACCAAAATCGGAAGACCGGACTGATCCAGCCAGAAAGTAAACTTAGTGTTAGTGTCGTAAAAATTGAACACATCTTTAAATTCTTGGCCCTCAAGATAGGTCACCAACCCCTCATCAAGCAAGCTGTCTAAATTGAATCCGTCAAAATCGTCGTCCTGACGAACGGCCTCAATCAAACGCCGGTAGAAAGATATGATCGCCTCCTGCCGAAAAGCAATGTCATAGCGGATCAAACGTTCGCCGCTTTCCACTCGTTCCGAGCGCGGCTGAGAACGAAATCTAATTAAATTAGTTTGGTTGGCGGTATCGACAACCAAACGAAGTAATTTTTGTGATTTAGCGCGCACTTCCTTATAATTCGTTTCGACGCTCTCCAAATTATTCATCAGGTAAGACAAGTCGGAATAAAAACGACTAGCCTGTGATTCAATCGCTTCCGGAGTTATCTCAATCCACTGGCCCTTAACCAAAGCCAAGTCGTTAAAGAAAAACAAGGTTGGCAAATTGTTGATGCGGAAATAGTAGTTTTTGCCAACCCGACGCGCTTCGGCATTAATTTTGTAGCTAAGATCGCTCAAATCACCTTGAGCGCCGAAGACCAGCTCCCAATCAGACAAAGAATCTTCTTGGTTTTGGCCGGAGCTAACGGCAACCGAAAACGAAACTTTAACATCGGATGGCAATCTTTCCAATTCGTTCGCCAGCTTGGCCAAAAATGGTTGAGGTGGTTTGGTGGGCACATAGAAACTAAGTGAACGATTTTGGCTGGAAAAAATCGCCTGTTGGCCATCGATGGTTACAAGCGGTCTCAACCCAGCTTCTGCGTCTTCTGGGTCTTCAGGAAAGCGCAAATAATTTTGATTAGTCTTTGAAATTGCGGTAATCGTATAGCTGGTTTCAAAAGTAACTGATAACTTAAAATCCGCGCCGTCCTCTACCGACTCATAGGTGTATTCCGTATTAGTACCGGGATCGGTGATATTAGCCGAAACGCGTCTCGGACCAGAGCGCGGACTAGCTAACAGATCGGTTAATGAATCAGGATACCGCCGATTTTGACTTGATGAATCGTAATAACTGCTCAACATCTCTAAAATAAGACTGATCTCTCTAACCCGCTCAACATCGCGCTGGTACTCGTCCAATAAACGCTTTTCCTCCGCCAAAGAGAATTGGAACGGCATTGCTCCCGCTTCCCGTGGGCCAACACCAAACGAGCCGGTCGAATTATACGATGAGGATTTAATCTTGCTTAAGCTGGCGATCAGATTGGGCAAAAACTCATTTTCGGAGTAATAGGCGGGCTGGAATGGCCAAAGATCCCGCGCGTAAGCGTAAAAACCGCCGCCCGCCAATAAAACTAAAATTAATAAGCTGACCACGATTCCCCAAACTCCAAAGTGATGTTCGGAGGGCTTCTGCTCCAACGGGAGATCCGGCGGCGGATTAAAAGGTGGATTAAAGTTGTCCATAAGTATTATTATGTGGGTTGCCATCTCTTTCAACAATGGCGTTATCCCCGACGATGCCTCTCCGTTATCTCTTTTTTGATCTGGATCAAACCCTGACCCCTTCCCGCCAACCGATTTTACCGGCAATGCGGCGATTCTTACGCGAGCTTAAAGGTGTATCGCTGATTATCGTCTCCGGTCAAGATACGGCCCAGATAAGCCGGCAAATCGTCGATTTGCCGGCTTATCTGCTCGGCCAAAACGGCAGTCACGCTCTCGACCCCGCAGGACACGAACTGTGGCGCTTCACGCTCTCGGCCGAGCAACGGCAAGAAATTTTGGCGCACATTGCCGAATTAACGACACGGCTCGACGCGCCACCCAATGAGGATTATCGGCCGATTGAGGATCGCGGCGCGCAGATAACCTTCAGTCCGATCGGAAACGCCGCTCCCGTTGAATTAAAGCGGATTTATGATCCCGATCGACGCAAACGCGAACGACTTTTGGCTGATCATCCTTTCCGCTCCCGCGAGCTTGTAGTAAAAATTGGCGGCTCCACCAGTCTTGATTATTTTCATCGTGAACGGCACAAGGGCGCCGGCGTCGCGCGGCTGATAGACGAACGTGGTTGGCCCCGCAAGGCTTGCGTTTATTTCGGCGACGGGCTCTACCCGGGCGGCAATGACGAGGCCGTCATCGGCGTAATCCAAACAATCCCCGTCCGCGACCATCTCGACACTTACACTAAATTACTCGAGCTTTACCCGCCGACCTCGCCGGCAAACAAGCCCGGACGAAACCAAGGAACAGTGGGTGCGGATTTAACAAGCTAGATTTAAACTCGGGATGAAATTGCGTCCCGAGAAAAAACGGATGCGCGCTCGTCGGCAACTCGACGATCTCCATTAGGCGGCCATCCGGCGACCGGCCGGAAAAAACCAAGCCACCAGCCGTCAGCGCTTCGACGTATTCGGGATTAACTTCGTAACGGTGGCGATGGCGTTCCGACACAAGCTCGCTCTGATAGAGCTTGCGGGCCAGCGTCTTCGGCGCGACGAGCGCCGGGTAGGCCCCCAAGCGCATCGTCGCGCCCAATCGGTTAGACGCCAGATTGGCCTTTTGCTCCGGCATCAGATCAATAACCGGACAAGTGGTCTCCGGCGCGATCTCCGTCGTGTTCGCCTCGCGCCAGCCGAGCACCTGTCTGGCATACTCAACGACCATCAATTGCATGCCGTAGCACAAGCCAAAAAGTGGAATCCTTTTTTCGCGGGCGTGTCGAATGGCGGCGATCTTGCCCTCCACGCCCCGCTCGCCGAAACCACCGGGCACGAGCAGGCCGGCATAACGAGCCAAACCGCGCAAGCGGCCAGCCGCGCCCGCCCCTTCATACTCTCCGGCATCCAGCCAATCTAACTCCAGCCGACGACCACCGCGGCCGGCCGCGTGCTTCAAAGACTCGATGACCGAGATGTAGACGTCCGACAAAACAAAATCACCGGTTTTGAAATACTTGCCGACGATGCCAATCCGGAGCGGCGCGCTGGCCTCGCGCAAGCGACGGGCGGCGGCCTTCCAATCCTGCAAATCGCTCCCCCGCGGCCGCAGACGCATCAGGCGCAACAGGGTATCGCTTAAATTGTCTTTTTCAAAATTAATCGGGATATCATAAATGCTCGCCACGTCCGGCGCGGAGATAATGTGCTCCGCCGGCACGTTGCTCGAAAAAGCCAGCTTTTCTTTCCGGGCGCGGTCGAGCGGTCGTTCGGAACGAGCGATAATGATGTCGGGGTGAACGCCATAAGAATTGAGCGTCCGAACGGCGTATTGGGTCGGTTTGGTCTTCATTTCGCCCAGTTGCCGCGGTACAGGCAGGAAGCTGACGAGCAAAAAAATTACGTCCTCGGGATGACGTAATTTTAAAATCCGCGCCGCCTCGATAAAAATCGTATTTTGATATTCGCCAACCGTGCCGCCAATCTCGATAATCGTGATATCCGAACTGCGCTGGCGAACAGAGCGTGCCAGGCGTCGCAAAATTTCTTCCGAAATGTACGGCACGGGGTCCACGCATTTGCCGCCGAAGCCAAGCGCCCGCTCTTTATTAATCACATACTGGTAAACCATGCCGCTCGTCATATAATTCTCCGGCGGCACGGCCCGATCGAGAAAACGCTCGTAATTGCCCATATCCTGATCGCACTCGAGACCCGACTCGAGCACAAACACCTCGCCGTGCTCGAGCGGATTCATCGTTCCGGCATCAACGTTCAGATAGGGGTCGATCTTCATCGGATTAACGACGAAGCCACGCGCCGAAAGAATCTTGCCCACCGAGGCCGTCGTTACTCCCTTGCCCACGCCCGACATCACGCCGCCCAAAACGAAAATGTATTTATGTGGCGGGCGGGCGGGAGTCATCGCAAGCTCAAACGCGCAGATGGCGCCGCACCGCGAGGAAGCTCGACATCACACCGAGAAAAGCGCCGGCGGCCAATAAAATGAGGAACAACGCCGCGAAATTGCTAAAATAATAAGCAACGAAATCAATCCCGCCATAAAAATCGAGAGTCGCGTTGCGTAACCAAATCGCGCTCGGGTAGAGCAGGCCCATCGCGAGCAGGGTGGCCAAGAGGCCGGCCAGCAAACCCTCCACCACAAAGGGGCCGCGGATATGGCTATCCTCCGCGCCAACCAACCGCATCACGGCAATTTCTTCGCGAGCGATGTAAATCGCGAGCGAAATGGTGTTGAAAACGACCACCAGCGACATAAAGACCAGCACGATGGTCACCGCCAAACCCAGTCGCTCGAGAGAGCGCGTGATGCCGGCCAAACGATCCACCACGTCGGCCTTGAAATTGATGTGGTCAATCAACAAACCGCCGGAAGTCAGCACGGATTTATCCTCTTGGTCGATGAAGCGCGTAATGGCCGCGTACTGTTCCAAGCTCTTTGATTTGATGCTCAAGCGGGCTCCCAAAGGATTGCCTTCCACCTCGCTAAGGGAATCGAGGATCCGCGAATTTGATTGGTTACGCGCCCGAAAATCTTCGAGCTCGGCCTCGCGACTATGATAAACCACGCTCGCCACTTCGGGTAGACGTTCCAGAGATTGCTGGAGATCAAGAACGAGGGTCTCTTCCGCTTCGGGTTCGAAATAAATGCTAATATCGACCTTATCTTGCAGGGTGGTAAGAGACGAAGCAAGAAAGGCGCGGACGATAACGAGCGCGCCAATGACAAACAAAGTAACCGTCATCACGGTAACGGACGCCAAAGACACGGTGCCGTTGCGCCAAAAGTTGGTCAAACCGGAGCGCAGGGGGCGAAAAAATAAATTGGCCAGACTCATTGTGGCAGATTATAGAACATAGCGACCAGTCTCGTCATCCCGTACGACTCGACCGGCCTCCAGCGTTATTACCCGCCGACCCAGATTATCCACCACCGCTTTATTGTGGGTGGTTAAAATAATCGTCGTGCCGAGTTCGTTAATCTTCTTAAAAATTTGGATAATCTCGTGCGTGTTGAGCGGGTCGAGATTGCCTGTAGGCTCGTCGGCCAAAAGCAGATCGGGCTGGTTGACGATGGCTCGAGCGATGGCTAAACGCTGTTTCTCGCCGCCGGAGAGTTCGCGGGGAAAATTCTCTAGCTTGTCAGACAAACCGACGAGATCGAGCACGTGCGGCACGTCGGCGGCAATCTCCTCCTCGGTCCGGCCGGCCGCCTCCATCGCGAAAGCGATGTTCTCAAACGCGGTGCGATTGGCGAGTAGACGATAATCTTGGAAGACACTGCCAATTCGACGACGCAGACGCGGCAAAAACCGCCTCGGCAAACGGTGGATGTTGGTCGAATCAAAAAAAACTTCTCCCGTCGAAGGCGACTCTTCGCCTAAAATGATTTTGAGCAGGGTCGTCTTGCCGGCACCGGAATGCCCAACGACCGACACAAACTCTCCCGGCTTGACGTTGAAAGAGACGCCGTCCAGCGCTAGCGAATTATCGTGATAAAGTTTAGAAACGCGATCAAAATAAATCATAAGAATGGTTCCAACCCGCCCTCAAGCACCGCCACGGCATCCCGCACCTCCACGCCGCTCCGATGGTCCTTAACCAATTTGTAGGGATGGAGGACGTAAGAACGAATCTGACTGCCCCACTCGATTTCCGTAGTTTTGCTCGGCTTGAAGCTGTCGGCCTCGGCGCCCCGCGCCGCCAACTCGTGCCGGTAGAGCTTACCGCGCAAAATTTCCAACGCTTTTTCTCGATTACGTTCCTGCGACCGCTCGGCGCTGGAGTGGGCCGCCAGACCAGTCGGCAGATGCACCAAGCGGACGGCCGTCTCCCGCTTGTTAACGTTCTGCCCGCCCGGGCCGCTGGAGCGCGCAAATTCGATCCGGAGATCGGCCTCGGCGATATCCACCTCGCCCGGACGCGGCTTGGGCAAACGCGGCACGACCTCCACCATGGCAAACGAGGTGTGGCGCAATTGCTTGGCGTTGAAAGGAGACAGGCGAACCAGGCGATGCACCCCTGATTCGCCCTTGAGTATACCATAGGCGCCAGACCCTCGCAGTTCGAAGGTCAGATTGCGAAAGCCGCCATGGTCATTTTGATTATCATGGACCAAAAACAAATCCCAAACCCGCTTTTGGGCAAACTTTTGATACATTTCGAACAGCATTCGAGCAAAATCCTCGGCGTCCGTCCCGCCCGCGCCGGCCAGAATGGTAATCACCGCGTCGCTTTTGGCGTATTTATCCCCCGCTTCGGAACCGGCGTCCTTCAAGAGTTGATATTCTCGAACCAGCGCCTGCGCCCGATCTTTGTCAGACCAAAAATCTGGCCCGGCCATTAGGGCCTCCAGCTCGGCGAGACGAGCTTGGCGATCTTGGCCATTCTCCGTTTTGCGATTCATAAAACTTGAGCCGCCTCCGAGGCTTGAACTCGGGACCTTCGCGTTACGAATGCGATGCTCTACCAACTGAGCTAAGGCGGCAATTTTTCATCATAACGGGGAGTGTCTTTATGATACCGCTCGAACCGACTTTATCAAAAATTCCTGAACAACACTAGAGCCGCCCCGCCCGCCTCCGCTTCGCTCCGGCGGCAACCTCGCAGAAATTTCCCTTGCAATTTTCTTTTTGCGCGCGCCCCTGAAAAATCTTCTAAAAATGGAAAGGGAAATTTCTGCTCGGTTCCGCCCTCAATTCTTCGGGCGGTGCGGGGCTACCATGCGGACGAGGCAAAGCAAAACCTATTTTTGCGGGAGGAAAAGGATTTTGCTTTGCCTCGGCTCTTTTTTGTGCGGGATTTGGTGTCCGCCGCGCAGGAGGGTGCGGGAGGAATGCGCGGCGGGCTA
>CAYWTW010000022.1:8052-12128 GCA_964461325.1 uncultured Candidatus Saccharibacteria bacterium
ATCAAAAAGAAATAGCCGACCTGTCTCCAGATCGGCTATGAGTTTCTCTGTCGTCGGACGAAATTTGGATTTCCTGTTGGATCGTAGATCCGCATCTCGTCGAGAAGAAGGAAGGAGTTGTTGTCATACGCTACCCGTTTCATTTCGCAGTGAAGGGGGTGTGCGAGTGACTCGAAGTATTCCTCTGTCCATCCAAGCAACGACTTGAGTAGGACGCGCAACTCAAAGCCGTGAGTGATGACGAGGATGTTTTCCACAAATCCTTCGGACATCTCCCGCTCTAACTTCTTAGCAAAGAGATCGAAGCGGAAAAGCATCTCTGCGCCACTCTCTCCTTCAGGAAAGCGATATCGCAACACGCCAATACGATACCTTTCCTTTTCAATCTCCGCTCTGTTGTGAACAGTCACATTACCCCAGTTTTGTTTGGAAATGAGACTGTCAGTAACAAGAGACCACTGTACATGCTTCTGGACACCGGATACAACGAGCTGCGCTGTTTCAAGCACTCGTTTGCTCGGTGACAGAAACACGCGCAGATTTTTACTCTTGCCGATTTCATTAGCAAATTGCCGACCAAAACGAGTAGCCTGCTCTTTGCCGAAATCCGTGAGAGGCATGTCTTCATCGGCAATGCGTTCGTATGCTGCCTGGTCGACGTCTTCCAACGATTCGGCATGTCTCATGACGAACAACTTTCTTATCGAGTTCATCTGTTACCTCCTTTCTGTTAAGTTTGGTTGTGTAAGATCAAATCCTGTGTTATAATACCGCAAAATAACCGTCAAGTCAATAATATGAAAACTCTAAGGACATTCACTCAAAAAGACATATTCCCCGAAAAGGAAGATGACAAAGAAAAAATAAATTTTGAAGATCGCGTAACCGGCAAAGCGATTGTGTTTGATGACGATAAGAATGTTGCTCTTATAGGCACTAAAGTAAATTCTTTTTATTTGTTGCCAGGCGGTGGTATTGATCAAGGCGAATCTATTGAAGTTGGAATTATAAGAGAGTGTCTTGAAGAAATAGGTTGTAATGTTGAACTTAAGATGCCTATTGGCACAATTGATGATTATCGAAACAGAGATAAAAAACACTGTATAAACTATTGCTATACAGCAAAGCTTGTTGGAGAAAAAGGAGAACTCACATTGACCGAAGACGAAAAGAAAAACGGACTACATGTTATATGGGTACCGCTTGAGGAAGCAATAAAAATTCTAGAAAAAGAGGTTGGTCAATTGAAACGTGGCGAGGTCACTTTCTATAATACAGGTTTTAACATCTTGAGAGATCATCTCTTTCTTAAAGAAGCGAAGAGGCTACTATAATTTGCATACTATGGATAAGATATTTCTATTTACAGATTACCGTGGTCAATTTTATTCCTCGACCAAATATAGAGGTGCCGCGGTTGATTTGGAACGCCTAAAAAATTACTTCACCGAACATAATTTTGAACTAGCGGTATTGCCGTTTTCAAAAATAGATTTTCGTACGCAAAACTACAAAAATGCTTGGGTTTTATATCAATCATCCGAAGATCCCGGACTGTTTTATAGAAGTTATGTTGATGACATAGTCCTCGGTTTATATATTCAAGGTGCAAAACTCATTCCCAACCTACCGCAATTTAGAGCACACCATAACAAACATTTTCTTGAAATTTTGCGCGATTTGCATACTCTCCCAGATATAAAAAATTTGGAAGCAAAAAGATACGGCACTTACGAAGATTACCTTAAAGACATAAATAATTTGGACAAGAAAATTCTTGTTTTGAAATCAAGTAATAGCTCAAAAAGCAAAGGCGTATTTTTGCTGAATGATTATAATAAGAAAATAAAATTACCGAAGATTATTTCCCGGACATTCTCTCTACAAAATCTGCGTTACTTTATTGAACAATTAAAGACAGGAAACAAACCTCTGCGAATATCTAATTATAGAAACAAATTTGTGCTTCAGCGGTATGTCGATGGATTACAAGGAGATTATCGAGTAATTGCATACGGAGACAAGTTTTATGTTCTCTATCGTGGAAACCGTACTGACGATTTCCGTGCTAGCGGGAGCATGAAATTCAATTATGATGTTCAATTGCCGGAAGGGTTGCTTGATTATGCTAAAAAAGTTTTTGAAAGTTTTGATGTGCCATATATAGCTCTTGATATTGGTATTAAGAATGATGAGTTCTTTTTGTTTGAATTTCAGTTTCTTTCTTTTGGTCAATACACACTTGAAAAATCAAATTTTTATTATCGTCTTAAGGATGGAGAGTGGCAAAAACAGTTTGAGGAGCCTGATCTCGAAAGAGAGATTGCAACCTCAGTTTCCGAATATATAAGGAAACACTCATAACATAATTCTATGTGTGGTATAGCTGGATTTATAGATAAAAAGAAAACGATAACCCGAAAGGAGCGAGAAGTTATTATTAAAAAAATGCTTCTCTTTATGAATCATAGGGGTGGTGATGCGTTCGGTATTAAATCCGTAGATAACATCACCTTAGGTCATACAAGACTATCAATTGTTGATCTCTCTAAACTTGGAAACCAACCATTTTCTGATAATCAAAATTCATCACTTTCTTTTAATGGGGAAATATACAATCACGAGGTTCTCAGAAAAAAATATTTAAACAAATTCAAAATAAGTTCCAATTCTGATACTGCTACACTTTTTGAGTTATTAAGAAAATATCCAATTGAATCAACCTTAGAAAAAATTCAAGGCATGTTTGCTTTCAGCTTTTTAAATGCCGAGGAACATAAAGTCATCTTGGCTCTTGATAGATTTGCGATAAAACCACTTTACTATATTGATACGACAAAATATTTTGCTTGGGCTTCGGAAATAAAAGCATTCAAAGCAATACCCAAATTCAACTTTCAGATTAATGAGTCTGCTCTTGGTGAACATATGGTATTTCGATATGTAGCTGGGCCGGAGACACTATTTAAAAATATCCATAAAATGCAAGCGGGTGAATATCTATCTTATGATCTAAAAGATAATACCAATAAGACAAAAAGATATTATCGGTTAAGGAAAAAAGGGGATGTCACTAGGTTTTCAGAAAGTATCATTTCAGAAAGTGTAAAAGAACATTTAATGGGAGATGTAGTCGCTGGAGTCCAATTAAGTGGTGGGGTTGATTCAAGTTTAGTTGCTCTGTTTGCACAAAAAATTTCTAAAAGAAAACTCCACACCTTTTCGATAGGGTTAGCTGATGAACATTGGAATGAATTTCATTATTCAGATATTGTTGCAAATAAATTGGGTACAAAACATCATAAAATAATTTTCTCAAAAAGTAACTTTGCCCGATTCTTGCCGAAAGTTATTTATCACCTAGATGAACCGCTTGTCCATCCTAATACCGTACCGATGTATATACTGGCAAAGGAAGCAAGAAGGTACACAAAGGTACTATTAACCGGCGAAGGTGCTGACGAAGTTTTTTATGGATACAACAGGTATTTTCAAAAACCGAATATTGCTAAAAACGTACTTTTTTCAAACGCTTTTAATGACCATCGGGCAATTTCTAAAATACTCAAAAGTAAGATTTCCATTGCGAATAGAAAAAAGATACTCCGTGGTGTAAGCAAGATCAGTGATGAAGATAAAATAAGTTTTTATGATATATACACATACCTGCCTCATGTTCTATTACGCCAAGATAAGGCTGGTATGGCCGCAAATGTTGAAAATCGAGTGCCATTTCTATACACCCCTGTCGTTGAAACAGGATTTAACTCAAAAACAAGAATCGGTAAGTTGGGAGGTAAGAGTGATGTAAAAGAAATTGCGCTTAAATATTTCCCCAAAGAAATTGTGTTAAGGAGAAAATGTGGTTTTGGTCTCCCGATTTCAGAGTGGCTAAGGGATAAAGATGTGTTATTACTATATCTTATTAAACTAACAAAACATAAATGTATTAAAAAATATTTTGTTATCAGCGAAATTAGACTACTTATTGATAAACATTTGCGTAAGGAAGAAGATAATTCGTCAACATTGTTTACGCTAATATGTCTGTCAATGTGGTACGATACTTTTATCGG
>CAYWTW010000023.1:0-11109 GCA_964461325.1 uncultured Candidatus Saccharibacteria bacterium
CCGCTCTCGTCGCCTCCGTCTCCCCCTTGCCAACAATCAGAGCGGCGATTTGGTCGGACAAGTCCTCATCCACAGCAACACGTCGCAGGTCTTCGTCCGAACCTCCTCGACGCAGGACGGCATCAGCCATGGCCTTAAAAATCTCGATGGCCATCCCAAAACCAGACAAAAACTCGCTCTTCTTTCGCTTTCGCGCCATCAGACATTTCCTTTCAGTTATGGCCTACCCTCCGTTCTCGCGACACGCGGAACCCGGGGCCTGCCTAACAAAGACCTACTTCTGGCATAACAAATTGGTAGATTCTGTCAATAGCACGCAAAAGGAATTAGCAGGATTTAGATTGGCTTCAAATCCGCCCAGGTGGGGCCAGCAGAAACGTTGGCAGTGAAAGGCAGGCCGAGCGGGGCGGCCGCGTGTTCCATCGTCTGGCGAATAATCGGCGCGGCGCGCTCCACTCCACCCTCGGCCACTTCGTAAATCAATTCGTCGTGGATTTGCAAAATTAGGTGCGTCTGACCGGCCAACTGGTTAGCCCCCAATTCTCGTTCAATTTCGCGCATCGCGATTTTGACGATGTCGGCGGCCGTGCCTTGAAGTGGCGCGTTCATCGCCATCCGTTCGGCGGCGGCGCGCATCATCGGCAGACGCGAGCGCAAACCGGAAAAATAACGGCGGCGGCCAAACCAGGTTTCGGTGTAACCGCGCTCGGCCGCCTCACGCTTGACCCGTTCGAAATAATCGCGAATTTTAGGGAATTTGGCAAAGTAACCGTCGTAAAATTTTTTGGCCTCTCCGAGTGTGGCGCCCAAACTCTCGCGCAGGGCCCGCACCCCCATGCCATAAATAATGCCGAAGTTGATGACCTTGGCCCGCCGACGCATTTCTTTGGTCACGTCGCTCACCGCCACGCCAAACACTTCGGCCGCCACGGCCGCGTGCACGTCCTGCCCGCTTGTAAAAATTTTCCGCAACTGCTCGTCACCCGACAGAACGGCCAAAACCCGCATCTCAATCTGGGAATAATCAAAAGCCAACCACTGGTGCCCGGGCGCCGCGACGAAAGCCCGCCGTACGGCCAAACCGCGCGTCCCGCTCGCGGGAATGTTCTGCAAATTGGGGTCGCGAGACGACATCCGGCCGGTCGTCGTCCCGGCCTGGTCGAGGTAAGTATGCAAGCGCCCATCGGGGCCGACTAAGGCGGGCAGGGCGTCGACATAAGTGGAAAGTAGTTTTTGCACCTCGCGGTAATCAAGAATCGACTCGATAGCCGGATGCTCCCCCGCCAAGCGTCGCAACTCCCGCTCGCGCGTGGAGCGGGCGCCGCCAGCCGTTTTGCGCGGCGCGGGCAAGCCGAGCCGGTCGAACAAAACTTCTCCCAACTGCTTCGGCGAATTTAAATTAAACTCAACACCGCACAATTGGTAAACGGATTGCTCCAGCCTTTTAAGCTCCGCGTGGTAGGTAGTAGAAAGTTTTTTCAAATAATCGACGTCGAGAACGATGCCGCGCGCGCGCGCCGCTTCCACCAAGGGGATGAGCGGCAACTCGATCTCGCGATACACTCGCGTTAAGCCCGCCTCGTCAATCTGGGTCTCTAGGCGCGCGAGCAAGGACGACCAATCCGGCGCGCCAACTTCACGCCACACCTCTTCCGGACGGGCATCTGTCCGGTCAGAATCGAGCAACCACCAGGCGAGACGAGCCTTGGCCCACACGGCTCGCTCCGCGGGTGAAAGAGCAAAGACGACGTTATCGTCGTTTGGTCCTCCATCAATCGGCAAGGATAAAACGGCTTCAAAGCGTGGCCAGAGGGTGCGGAATTCCATCCGTTCAAAATAATTTTTGGCCGCCTGACGGTCGAGTCGAGCCAGCCACGCGCCAGCCGCCGAATCAAGTTCGACTGGCGCGTCCCGACGGATCGTGGCCAAAGTTTTAGAAAATAACGCCTCTTCTTCATGCTCGAGCAATAATTTTTGCACGCGGTCGGAAAATTTTTTCTCGCGGAAATCTTCTGGTTTTTTGCGCAAACGCCGGTAAATATCTTCCACGCCGCCAAAAGCCACAATCAGGTTGGTAGCCGTTTTGGCGCCAATCCCCGGCACGCCCACAATGTTGTCGGACGGGTCACCCGCCAAACCCTTGTAATCCACCAGTCGCTCCGGCGCGAAGCCGAAACGCTCGCGCACACCGGTTTCGTCGTAAATAATCGTGTCATTCAAACCGCGTTTTAGGGTGTACACCACGACTTTTTTGCCGGTAACCAATTGCAAGGTGTCGTGATCGCCCGAAGCGATGACCACTCGCCAATCGGCACGGCCCCGCGCCTGCTCGGCCAGCGTCCCGATCAGGTCATCGGCCTCGAAACCCGCCGCTTCGTAGGCGGTAATTCCAACGGCGGCAAAAAAGTCGCGCGAGGCCTTAAGTTGGGAGATCAGGGCCTCGTCAGTTGGCCGGCGACCGGCCTTGTATTCCTCGTAAACCGCCCTGCGAAAGGTCGGCGCCGGCAAATCGTAACAAGCGAGGATTTGGTCGGGCTTAAGGTCGCGAATAATTTTGATGAGCATCGAAGCCAAACCATAAAGCCCGCCCGTGGGCTCGCCCGTCTTGGTCGTGAGCGCCGGCAGAGCGTGATAGGCCCGATGAATGATAGCGTGGACATCGAGCAAGACTAGAGTTTTTTCGCGCGGTTGGCTCTCTCCCATTAATCCGATATTAGCACAGGCGGGATAAAGAAAAAGCCCCGTCACTCGCGAGTGACGGGGCTGAATCAACTTCCTCAAAAAAACGGGTGGACTACAACGCCATGAAAACCGCCGTCACCATCAGCGCAACAGAAATCGCACTGACGACATGACAAACTTTCTTGTTTTCGGCGGCGGCGAAGAAGGCGGCGGCGAAGAAGGCGGCGACGGCGACGGCGAAGGCGGCGACGGCGGCGAAGGCGACAGCAGCGGCGGCGAAGGCGGCGACGGCGGCGAAGGCGGCGGCGAAGACGGCATCTTCGTTCTTTGGCTTGACCGCAATAATCAGGTTGCCGACCAACAACAACACTACAGAAATCGCCGCCAACAATCCGGCAGGATTTAAGGTCTCCTTCTTTGCCACGATTCGTTCCGAATCGGTTGGCGGCCGGATAACGAGCTGTTTGCCGTCTTTAGCCAACACCAGCGCTGGTAACTCGGTTACCTCCATGGTCAACCAACCGCTTAACCGAGACGACTCAATCACCTTCTCCACCGGCACAACCCCCTCTCTCGTCTCTTCGGTCAGTAGTTGTTTGACCGCCCAAGGATATTTCGTCGCCTCGGCGGTAGCCACTAAATCGGTGTGGGTGTAGGTCACTTCCGGCGACCGTTCGCGCTCGAACATCACCGAGCCATCACTGCCCAGTAACACCGAGTGATTCTCATCACCGGTCTGACACTGCGCCGGCACCAAACTCAACCAACCGATGGTAATTAAACACACGTTCATCTATGTTCTCCTATGTCAGGGACCTATTACTTCCGTTTCAAACTCTGTTTTTTATATAGCAAAAAAGCGGCTAGATGTCAAGCTCTCTTGTGGTTTCATCAATGAACCGGAAAGTGAGGTGGCGAGCGGCGACAGGCAAAGCTCCGGCCACGCGCTCGGGCCACTCGAGGAAAATAAGGTTAGCGGGGTCAGCTAAAATTTTCCGCCAACCAAGTTTCTCGAGCTCGGCGGCCGACTCCAAACGGTAAGCGTCAAAATGAATTAGTTTTTTCCAACGCCGGTCCGGCGGCAAATCATAAGTTTTCATAATCACAAAGGTCGGACTATTTACAGTCTCGGCCAGACTCAAATTCTTCGCGACCGCTCGCACAAAAGTAGTTTTGCCGGCGCCGAGATCGCCGTGGAGCGCAACGAACGTCGCGCCCAACGGTTGGATGGGCAAATCGACGATTAAATTCCGCAACCAATCATCGGCTAAAATCTCGAGTTCGGCCAAATTTCGAGCAATTTTTTTCATCATCCCGCATCCTAGCAGACCCAGACCGAGTTTATCCACTGCTCGGCCGTTTATTTTTTAATCGGGTGTGCTAGTAATGAGCTAAGGTATGCGTGAGTTCCTCGAGGATAAACAAGAAAGACGGTTGGCCGAGCTTCACCGTGAAGAAGCGGAGGCCTTGGCCCAAGTCCTGGCCCAGCGCCACGCCCTCCCCTATCTCGACCTTTCGCGCGTCGCCATCAACGCCGACGCTCTGGCGTTGGTGCCCGAAGCCGAGGCCCGGTCAGCCCGATTAGCTATCTTCCACGCCGTGGGGAAAAAGCTTGACCTTGCTTTGACCAATCCGGACGCGCCGGCCGCTCAAGCCTTGATTGAAGATCTGCGCGGCAAAAATTTTAAACCCGAACTTTATCTGGTCTCTCTCGCTTCGCTCGAGCGAGCTTGGGAGCGTTACGCCGACGCCAGCCAAACCAACATCACCACGGCCGGCGTTATTGAAATCGACCACCGCAAAATCGGCGAACTGGCCACCAAACTGCAAAACCGCGCCAGCGTGGAAGCCGCGGTCGAAGCCGAAGGGGCTCATGCCGCCGAAAGCGGGATCTCCGACTTGCTCGAGATTATTCTCGCCGGCGCGATCGCGTTGGGCGCCTCCGACCTGCATCTCGAACCGGAGGAAGAGAGTATTCGACTGCGTTACCGCCTGGACGGCGTGCTCAACAACATCGCCACATTGCGGTCAAAAATTTATTCGCCGATTTTATCGCGTTTAAAAATTGTTTCCGGCCTCAAGTTAAACGTCCGCAAAGCGGCGCAAGACGGACGCTTCAGTCTCAAAACTCAAGCCGGAGATTATGATATCCGCGCTTCTATCTTACCCGGCGCTTTCGGCGAGTCAGTGGTTTTGCGCCTGCTCAACCCCGACACCCTGGCCGTTTCGTTTACCGATCTCGGCATCGAATCAAATTTGCTGGCCAAACTGGAAAAAGAAATTAAGAAACCTAACGGCTTAATCCTGCTCACCGGGCCAACCGGCGCCGGCAAAACCACCACCCTATACGCCATTCTTCGAGAAATCAACGCGCCCGGCAACAAAATTATTACCATTGAAGACCCGATTGAGTATCATCTGGAAGGGATTAACCAAACTCAAGTTGACCAAAAAAAAGGCTACACCTTTCTCTCCGGCCTGCGGAGCGCTCTGCGCCAAGATCCAGACATTATCATGGTGGGAGAAATCCGCGATGGTGAAACGGCGACGATTGCCATTAACTCGGCTTTGACCGGCCATCTGGTTTTATCCACTCTGCACACCAATAACGCCTGGGGCACAATCCCCCGCTTAATCGACTTAGGCATTAATCCCAAAGTTTTAGAGTCGGCCTTAAACGTGGCGGTTGCCCAGCGTCTCGTCCGACGGCTATGCCCCGACTGCCGCGTGGAAAAAACTCTATCCGCGGCGGAACAAGATTTTTTTGGCCAGATTCTAGCGGCGATCGCCGCCAAACGTCCGGACCTCGCCCGCCCAACACCCAAAGTTATCTGGCAGGCCGCTGAAGAAAACCCCCCGGGGGGTAAAAACACCTGCGATCACTGCCACGGCACCGGCTACCGTGGGCGGGTTGGCCTGTTTGAAGCAATGCTGATGGATGAGTCGGTAGCTCGCCAATTAACCGCCAATCCGAGCGCCAGAGAATTGCGTTCCGCGAGTTTAGCGCAAGGCATTCTTGAGATGATGGAGGACGGCGTTATTAAGGTTCTCGACGGCGTGACCACCATGGCGGAATTGGAGCGGGTCGTTGGTGATCTTTAACAAATCGAGAGTATAAACCTCTAAGCAACCCTATCGGCATTGAATGCCAAAAGTTAGGTCAATCTTAAAGGATAGAACCAGTAATCCTCCGCAAGGGACGAAACCAGATCGTCCTTGAAGATTGACCCGTTAAGCTGGAAAAGCCTAATTGCTTAGAGGTTTATACCCTCGACACCGATGTTAGCATAAAACAATTTTAATGTCAAGCAAGAAAAAGGAACCGGACCAGTTTTTAGATAGCGCTTTGCGGCCACTTTCTTGGTCGGAATACATCGGTCAAACCGCCATAAAAAACAACGTAAAACTGATTCTCGACGCCGCCCGAGAACGCGGCCACCCACCAGAGCATTTGTTGTTTTATGGCCCACCCGGCCTCGGCAAAACAACCCTAGCGCATCTGATTGCCCGCGAACTCGGCGCCAACATGAAGGTCACGGCCGGACCGGCGGTAGAAAAAGTTGGAGATCTGGCTGCTATCCTCACCAACTTGGCGCCCAACGATATCCTGTTTATCGATGAGGTGCACCGTCTAAATAAATTGGTAGAGGAGGTGCTCTACCCGGCGATGGAGTCAGGAAGTCTCAATATTATCTTGGGTAAGGGGCCGGGGGCAAGGGTGATCCAGCTCGAATTACCTCCCTTCACTTTAATTGCCGCTACCACCCGCATCGCCCTCCTCTCTTCTCCACTGCGCTCCCGTTTTTCCGGCGGCATTTTTCGGCTCGATTTTTACCAAGAGGCGGAGATCGAAGCGATTGTTAAAAAATCGGCCGCCCGACTTCAGGCCGAACTTGACGCCGCGGCGGCGCAAGTGATCGCCGCTCGGAGCCGACGCACGCCTCGCTTGGCCAACCAACTGCTCAAACGTTGCCGCGATTACGCTCAACTCGAACGTTCGCCGAGCATTAGCGCTTCCGCCGTCACCAAAACCCTTGATCTTTTGGGTATCGATACTCTTGGCTTACAGCCGGCCGATCGACGCTTATTAGAAATCATTATTCAAAAATTTGGCGGTGGGCCGGTGGGACTCAACACCTTAGCCGCGGCTTCCGGCGAAGAGGAGGCAACCATCGAAGAGGTACACGAACCCTACTTAATCCAATTGGGACTTCTGGAGCGCACGCCGCGCGGCCGGCTGGCCACTAAACGCGCTTATGACCATCTTGGCCAAACCCCGCCCGTCGAATTACAAAACAAATTAATTTGATCTAATTATGTCTGGGCACAATAAATGGACGCAAATTAAAAGGCAAAAAGCGGTCACCGATGCCAAAAAAAGCCGGCAATATTCGATTCTGGCCCGCCAGATTACTCTAGAGGCCAAAGCCGCTGGCGGCGACCGCCAAAATCCCAATCTCCGCCGGGCGATCGAAAAAGCGCGGGAAGCCAATCTGCCGAACGATAATATCAATCGGGCGCTTGAACGGGCGACGGGCGCGGGAGCCAACGACTTAGTCGAAGTTTTATACGAAGCTTACGGCCCCGGCGGCATCGCCTTGATTATCGAGGGGATTAGCGATAATAAGAACCGCACGACTCAAGAAATCAAACACCTGCTTGCCGAGCATCAGGCGGCTCTAGTGGGCCAGCACGCGGCCCTCTTCGCGTTTGAGAAAACGGCTGACGGTTGGCAAGCCATCAATCCCCTGGAGGTGCCGGAATCGGTCAAAACACAATTATCCGCGCTCATCACCAACCTGGAAGAGCACGAAGACGTCAAACGCGTCGCCTGCAATGCCCGTTTATAAAACGAGAGTGCTCGGACTTGACCCGGGCTACGGGAAATTGGGCATCGCGGTAATCGATCAAGACGAAGCCGGTGTTCCAATCTGGCGCTATTCTGATTGTCTAAGCACCTCGCCCGCCCTCACCATCGCCGAACGATTGGCGATTATCGGCCAAACAATCGAGGCCGTGCTCGAAGATTGGCGGCCGGAATTGGCGGCTTTAGAGCGTTTATTTTTTAATCAAAACCAAAAAACCGCCCTCGCGGTGAGCGAGGCCCGGGGCGTCTGCTTGCAGTTAGCGCAACGAGCCACGACAACCGTGCTTGAATACACTCCCTCGCAAATTAAACAAGCGATCACCGGCTACGGCCGTTCCGACAAGAAGCAAATCATCGCCATGCTTCCTCGATTGATTAAAATCGAAAAACAAATTAAAGAAGACGACGAATATGACGCGGTTGCTGTGGCTCTTACCGCCCTTGCTCACTACCCACTAAGCCGCCTGGTTCGCTGATTATCCACAACCGCTTTATTCTAGTATTTGCAAAACCAGACACCTGTGCTAAAAAGAGTCGGATTATTAGCCTAAGCATAATCAAACTTATGATAGAAGATGAGAAAATGGTCCCCGGGTTGGAAGACGACACGACTGAAACTGAAGGCGCCGAGGACGATGTTCTGGGTACTGACGACGACGAAGAGTAATTAAAGCAAAACCGTATTTTAAACACCCCGCCCGCTTGCCCCAAGCAAACCGGCGGGGTGTTTGCGTTGTCGCCAATATTTTTTATGTTAAGATGCCAAAGATGATAAAAAAGACGATTTTAACTCTGGTGAGCCTTGGTTTAATTGCCGCCGGCCTTGGCGCTATTTGGGCCGCCAGTCTGGAAATCCCAGACCTCGGCTCTTTTGACGATCGGGTCGTCAGCCAATCAACCAAAATCTACGACCGCACCGGCTCGATTCTTCTCTACAACATTCACAACGACGTCAATCGTCGAGTGGTCGGCGGTGATTTAATCTCTCGTCATCTCAAAAACGCCACGGTTGCCATCGAAGACAGCGAGTTCTACGAACACAACGGCATTAAACCCCTGGCGATTCTGCGAGCCCTGCTCGTCAACATTAGTTCGGGAGAAGCGCGCCAAGGCGGTTCGACAATCACTCAACAATTAATCAAAAACACCGTTCTGACCAAAGACAAGACCATCGCTCGCAAATTTAAAGAAGCGGTTTTGGCGCTTAAAATCGAAAAACAGCTCAGCAAAGACGAAATTTTGACCCTGTATCTGAATGAGGCCCCGTATGGCGGAAACATTTACGGCGTGGAAGAAGCGGCCTTAAATTTTTTCAACAAACACGCCGACGGTGTTAGTTTGGCCGAAGCCGCTTATCTGGCCGCGATTCCCCAGGCACCGACTTATTATTCGCCCTACGGTAATCATCGGGAGGAATTAGAAAATCGAAAAAATTTGGTTCTCGATCGGATGGTGGAATTGGGTTTTGCCACCAGCGCCGAAGCGGATTCCGCTAAAACTGAAGCTGTCGCTTTCCAGCCACCTAACGACCAAGGGATTAAGGCGCCACATTTCGTAATGTGGGTTAAAGACTACTTGGAAAACCGCTACGGCGCTGATGTCTTAACCCAGCAAGGCCTCAAGGTGATTACCACTCTGGATTGGGATCTTCAAAAACTAGCCGAGACCACCGTGGCCAAATTTGCCGCCGAGAATGAAACAAAATTTAATGCCCGCAATGCCGCGCTCGTCGCTCTCGACCCGCAAACAGGCCAGGTACTCGCCATGGTGGGATCGCGTGATTATTTTGACATTAATAACGACGGCAATTTTAACGTCGCGTTGGCTCGGCGCCAACCAGGTTCGGCGTTCAAACCATTTGTTTACGCAGCGGCTTTTAACAAAGGTTACACTCCGGAGACCGTAGTCTTTGACCTTGCTACGCAATTCGACACCAATTGCCAAAATAACCCCAAAAGTTGCTACACTCCGGTCAACTACGACGGGCGTTATCGGGGGCCGATCAGTCTGCGTGAGGCGCTTGCCCAATCAATCAACGTCCCGGCCATCAAAGTTCTCTACTTGGCCGGTCTCAATTACTCGATCAATCTAGCCCGCGATTTGGGTATTAGCACCCTCGGCGACGCCAATCAATACGGCTTACCATTGGTGTTGGGCGGCGGCGAAGTTACTCTTCTCGATATGACTGTGTCTTACGGTACGTTTGCCACGGAAGGTAATCACCGCGATCCCAGTCGAATTCTCCGGGTGGAAGATCTGCAAGGACGCGCGTTGGAAGAATTCCAAAATAAATCACGCAATGTTTTGCCAGCCAATACCGCCAGATTAATCTCTGATGTTTTGTCTGACAATCAGGCCCGGACACCAAGTTTTGGCGCCAACTCTCCACTTTACTTTGCTGGTCGCGATGTCGCCGCGAAAACCGGTACTACTAATGATTATCGCGACGCGTGGGTCATGGGCTATACTCCAGAATTAGTGGTCGGCGCTTGGGCAGGAAACAACGACAACAGCCCAATGAGCAAAAACGTAGCGGGTTATATCATCGCCCCCTTATGGCGAAGCTTTTTCGAACAAGCCTTAAACGGTAAAACAACCGCTGATTTTGTTATTCCGGAACCAACGCCCAAAGACTTAAAACCAATACTCCGTGGTTTGTGGCAAGGCGGCCAAAATTATTTTATCGACAAAATTTCTGGAAAATTAGCAACCGAGCATACTCCCGCCGAGCTGATTGAAGAACGAGTCGTCTCCGACATTCATTCCATTTTATATTGGGTTGATAAAAATAACCCGCGAGACCAAGCTCCAACGCAACCAGAAAAAGATCCGCAATTCCGTTTGTGGGAAGAGCCGGTTCAAGCTTGGGCTAGCTTGCAAAACCTAGTCAACGGGTCTTCCGCCAACACCGTCATCCCAACAGAGTTCGACGACATTCATGGCCCAGACCTCGCTCCTTCTTTCAAAATTAATCAGCCGCAAAACAACCGAGAATATTCAATCAAAGAAAGTTTAACCGTCGAGCTAGAATTTAAGCCTGGGCGTTTTCCAATCGATAAAGTGGAGTTCTTCCTCAACAACACCTATCTCGGTTCAAGCCGAAGCAATTTAGAACGCTTTAGCCTTCCACCAGAAGACTTGGTCCAAGCAGCCGACATTGAAACTTCCGTCGAATTGCGTGTGGTGGTCTACGATAGTGTAAAAAATCGAAACGAAAAAACTGTAGCTGTCGAGTTAGCCGATTAATCGAACAAAAACTAAATTATCCTCGGTGGTTTAATCGTCGATTCTTTTTTTAACCGGTCGATAATTTGGCGTTTTTTGATAAAAATTTGGCTGCGTGCCGCCGGAGAAATATTTAAATAGACGACCGCGCCGCGGCAAACCACATCTTTGGTTTCTAAAACTATTCCCGTCTCTAACGACAGAGATTTAATAATCGCCTGCTTGAGAATCTCGGCCGGAGCTCGCCAGTTTTTGAAGCGTCCTAAATAAAAACTAAGCCGTTCCACTGTTCGTTACTATTGACTTAATGGCATTATTAAATAAGTAAAACTTTG
>CAYWTW010000024.1:0-11023 GCA_964461325.1 uncultured Candidatus Saccharibacteria bacterium
GGTGGCGGAGTGGTCAATCGCAACAGACTGTAAATCTGTCGCCCTTTGGGCTACGTAGGTTCGAATCCTACCCGGCGCATAAATAGTTGTTAACATCCCTGTCTAGGTCAATCATTTGTTGTGACAAAATTGACGATCGTCAATTTTGTCACACGGGGACACGCGCCTCCAGAGTCTGGTTTTCCAAATTAGTGGAGTTGCTTTATCGGCGTTTACTTCGATCTGATCGTCGCGCCGAATTCGGCCGTTACGGCCGCTTCTAGGGCGTGATGCAGTTTATCTACTTCGGCGTTGGTGAGCGTCCGATCGAGGTGGCGATAGGTGATCCGAAAAGTGTAGCTGGTTTTTTCGGTCCCGAATTTTTTCTCATCTTCGTATTGGTCGAGCAATTTTATCTCTTCAATTAATTCATCGCCGAGAGTTTCCCGAGCCAGTTCGTAATAGCGGTTTAAATTAAACCGTTTTTTCTCCACAACGAAAGAAATATCACGGACGATCGGAGGGTATTTGCTCACCGGTTGGTAAATCGCGTCCAGATTTTTAAATTGCCTAAGAACGCGCGGGTCGGCAGAACGGAGCAGGCGAATGTCGGGAATTTTCATCTTAATCATCGCCAAACGATCAGCGCCAAAACCGAAAGCCCAGCCACCGTAAATTTTTGGATCAAGACCCAAATTTTTGATTACTGCCGGATGGACGATGCCCGCGCCCAAAATTTCTACCCAGCGATTGTCCCAAGCAATTTCCATTTCCAAACTCGGGTCGGTGTAGGGGTAGTGCTCGACGTTGAAGCGCCCCTTGATGTCGTTGCCGAATAAAGCGTGGGCGATTTCCCACAGAACGGTTTCTAAATCTTGTTGGCCGATTTTTTTAATTGATTTTTTAGCGAGAAAAAGTCCGTCAATGTGGTGAAGGACGTTAGTGTGTTGCCAGTCAATTTCATCGCGGCGATAGACCGTTCCGTGGCAAAGAACGCCGATTGAGCCCCGCTGTTCCAGTCGCTCTTTAACTTCCGGAATTTCCAGATAATATTTCCACATCAAGCTGGTGTGTGGGCGCAAAATGTGCGTGGTGTTGGCGTAATAGGTGTCGCTCCGACTGCGGGCCGGATGATCGGCCGGGAAGTTGAAGAGATCGAAAACGACGGCCGCCGGAATAATCTCCGGCGTGGTGATTAAGTCAAAACTTAGAAAAGACGGGAGATTAAGAACCCGTTCGGTAATGGCTTTGACCGGACTGCCGGCCTGTCGCGTGAGGTCGGGAAGCGAGAGATAGCGCAAAAGCCGTTGGGCTTCTGTATCGTTTCTTTTCGCTAATTCGGCCCGAATTCGATTTTCTTCATTGAGGGGCACGGTGTAGACCTGTCTCATGGTTGCTTTTTGAACGCTCTTATATTAGCATCTGGGGGCGATAAATTCCATTATGTCTCAAGATCAACTAATCAAATTGGCTTGCGGCCAGTGCCAGCGCACTAATTACTGGAGCCGCAAAAACAAAAAGCTCGTCACGCGCAAAGTCGAGCTGTCTAAATTTTGCCGTCATTGCCGCGCCCACACCAAGCATAAGGAGGGGAAGAAATAAATCATTCTGCGGGTCCGCCGCGACTCGAACGCGGAACCTCGGTTTTGGAGACCGATGTTTTACCATTGAAACTACAGACCCTCGTTATCTTTTATACTCGACTCTACCCTTTTTATCAATCCGTTATAAACAGAACCGCTATGTTTAAGGCCGTACTCTCGTCTTTTTGAATCTTCTCGATCGGCATAGGCCTCATAGTACACTAATTTTAGTGGCCGGCGTGGTTTGGTTGAAGTTACTCTGCCCCGCGCGTGCTCCTGTAAACGCTTTCTCAAATTATCAGTGCGGCCAATGTATAAACGTTTGTCCTTTTTGCTTTTCAAAATATAAACGTAGAACATTATTAGGTTTTGGACCCCGTCGCTCGCGAGCGACGGGGTGGAGACCGATGTTTTACCATTGAAACTACAGACCCTGACCGTCAAAATATAACCGATTTAGCGAAGAAAGTCACTGACCAATTTTTTGGCCTCCGTCGTGTTGGAGACCCAGCGCGCGTCGGGAATTTTCCGAAACCAGGTGAGTTGCCGTCGAGCATAATGCCAAATGGCGAGCTCTAAAATTTCACGCCAAGCCCCGATTTGCGACGCGCCCCGGAAATTATTAGGTTGCCGTTTTAAAAAATCAGCGACGTAACGATATTCTAATCCTAAATCATTAAGTCGTTGCCACGACAAACCATTTCGTTTTAATTTTATCACCTCTTCAACTAAGCCGTTTTTTAGGCGTTGTTGCAACCGGCGATTAATTTTTTGTCGCAAAATTCGGGCTGGCGGATTAAGCACTAGATACAAGATTTCAAATTTAGGCCGGCTCCCTTTGTTTAGGGGTGGTACGCGGCCGAGCGCGCGGACTATTTCCAGGGCGCGAATGAGTCGCCGTGGATTGTGGCGGTCAATGTTTCGAGCTCGTGTCGGATCTAAGCGGTTTAGTTGTTCCCATAGATCGTTTGTCGATTGTTTTTCGAGCGCGCGCCGGAGTTTCTGATTCGGTTTAACGTTAGGTAGCGGGGAGTCGTTGATTAGAGTCTGAATATAAAGACCGGTCCCGCCGCAAATTATGGGTAGCCGGCCGCGGCGGATAATGCCGCGCAGAGCTTTTCGTCCCAGCTGCTGGTATCGCGCTACCGTAAATGCGCGTTTCGGGCTCGCGACATCAAGCAGGTGGTGGGGTATGTCTCGCATTTCTTCAGTAGTAATTTTCCCACTGCCAATATCAAGCCCGCGGTAAATTTGCCGCGAGTCCGCCGAGATTATTTCGCCGTGGTATTTTCTCGCTAACGCCACGGCCAAATTGCTTTTGCCCGAGGCCGTGGGGCCGGCAATCACGATTATTTTTTCCATCTTATTCAGGTTTGCCCGTTGGACGGCCTAATGCTAGACTATTTTTCATGGTTGTACGAATGAGACATACCCGGTCGCAAACTCGTCAGCGGCGGAGTCATCACGCGTTGGTGGCGGCGCGTTTGGCCCGTTGCGCCAATTGTGGCGCTTGGCGCCGGCGACATCGCGCTTGTACGGATTGCGGTTTTTACCGTGGTCGGCAGGTGTTGACGGTCAAGGCAAAAGCGGAGAAAAAAAGTCGACCCGGTAAATAAAAGTCTTTTTACAAATAATCTATGGCGAATCGGCATCTATCGCGGAGCGTCGCGATGCAGTCACTTTTTGAGTGGGATTTCCGCGAGTCGGCAGACGTGGAATTGCCAATAATTGTGGCGCGGAATGTGGCCGAATTCGCGCCCGGTTTGGGCGACCAAAGCTTCGTTGATCAGTTAACCGACGGGGTTTTGGCGCATCGGGCCGAGATCGATGGCATTATCGAGAAGGCCGCGCCGGAGTGGCCGATTGACCGGATCGCCGTAGTAGACAGGAGTATTTTGCGCCTCGGTTTGTTCGAACTGTTGTTTGGCGATCATGAGGCGGTGCCGGCGCGAGTGGCGATTAACGAAGCGATTGAGCTGGCCAAAACTTTTGGCGGCGATTCGAGTAGTAAATTCGTGAATGGCGTGTTGGGAACAGTTTACCGTGAGATGGGTGAGCCAGACCGCGACGAAGTTCCGGCCAAAAAACGCCGCGCCAAAGACTTGCCACCGGAGAGCTGGCCGGTCGAACGCCTGGCCGGCGCCATGGTTTTTATTCGAGAAGCGGGCGAATTATATTTTGCTTTCGTGCACGATGTTTTTGGCCACTGGACGCTCTCCAAGGGCCACGTTGAAGAAGCGGAATCGCCGGAACTTGGCGCCGCCCGAGAAGTGCGGGAAGAGCTGTCGCTCGAAGTGAAAATTGTGGGCAAGCTGGGCGATAATGAGTACGTGGCGAATGATCCTAAGCGCGGCCAGGTGCGCAAACAAGTCAGTTATTTTTTGGCCGAGGCCCAAGGCGGGCGATCTCAACTGCGATTAAATCAAAAAGAGGGTTTGGATGACGCGCGTTGGTTTCCTCTCGACGAGCTCGACAGTTTAAAATTGTATGACGACCTCGCGCCGATTGTGACTAAGGGGGCGGAGATGGCGGCTAATTTATGACTGATTTAACTAATCAACGCGAACGTCTCGTCGCTTGGGCTACTGAACGCGGTTTGACGTTTATCGATCCGGTTTGGTTGCTTCAAGCTTTTACGCACCGCTCTTATTTGAATGAGAACCGAGAATCTAAACTTCAGCACAACGAACGACTAGAATTTTTGGGTGACGCGGTGTTGGAGTTGGCGGTAACGGATCATCTTTATCGTCTCTTTCCGGCGGCCACGGAGGGCGATCTGACTCGCTATCGCGCGGCGTTGGTGAATACCGAAATTTTGAGCCGGGAAGCCGAACGATTGGGTTTTAATGATTTACTACTTTTGTCGCGCGGCGAGTCGCAGGCGGTTGGTCGGGGCCGTTTGGCCATTCTCGCGAATACTTTTGAGGCGTTGATTGGTGCGCTTTACATCGACGGCGGTTATGAGCCGGCGCGGCGATTTGTGGCTCAGATTATTTTTCCACTCTTGTCTGATATCGTGGGAGAGAAGCTCTGGCTTGATGCCAAGAGCCGGCTCCAGGAGCAGGCTCAAGACAAGTTGTCTTTAACGCCAACTTATCAGGTGCTGGTGGCGGCTGGACCCGATCATGATAAACGCTTTACCGTCGGAGTTTATTTTGACGATCAGTTGGTTGCCCGGGGTGAAGGTCAGTCTAAACAAGAGGCCGAGCAGGTCGCCGCCGCGGCCGCGCTGATTGCTCGCGGCTGGCAGAGTTAAATTATGCCCAGTTTAAAAGCCCTAACTCTCCACGGTTTCAAATCATTTGGCCAGAAAACTAACTTTAGCTTTACCGCGCCGGTAACAGCGATTGTCGGACCGAACGGTTCCGGTAAATCGAATGTCGCCGAGGCTTTCCGTTTCGTGCTCGGCGAGCAATCTTTGAAGGCGCTACGCGGCCGGCGGGGCGAGGATCTGATTTGGAATGGAGCCAGTCCGCGGGCGGCGCGGGCCGCCGTGACGGTTATCCTCGACAATGAAGACCGGCGCTTTCCCCTCGATTTTTCCGAAATAACGATCGGCCGGGAAGTTGAACGAGATGGCATAAATAATTATTTTTTAAACGGCGAACGGGTTCGCTGGCGAGATGTCCACGAATTGTTGTTGGCTGGTTCCTTACCGCCTTCGGGGTATCATTTGATTAGTCAGGGAGAGGCCGATCGTCTAATTGCCGCGGACGTCGTGGAGCGTCGCGAGTTGGTGGAAGAAGCTTTGGGTTTGCGGCTCTACCAGTGGAAGCTGGCCGACAGCGAGAAAAAGTTGGAGCGGACTCTCGTCAATACTCGTCAGGTGGAATCATTGCGGCGCGAGCTCGCGCCGCATTTGCGCTTTTTACGCCGTGAAGTGGAGAAAATGCGTCAGGCAGATGAGTGGCGTTCGCGTTTAAAACAGCTCTATCTCGGCTATCTTAAGGCCGAGACGCATTATTGGCGGGCTGTCGGCGCGCGTGAGCGCGCGGCCGCTGCCGCCGCGGAAACCAAATTGGTTGAGGCGCGCGCCAAACTCGAGTCGATTAATGCGAGGGCCAACACGGAAGCTGAAATGTCTCGGACCTGGCGCGAGGCCGCGATGGTTATTCGTCAAGAACGGGATCAACTTTTGGCGCGTGGGGCGGAATTGGCGCGTCGCCGCGGCCGCCTAGAGGCCGCGGCGGAATTTAGCGCGGCACCGTTGATTGGCGACACGATGGTACCGCGCTCGCGCTTAAATGATTGGCTGGGTTGCTGGCGCAACTGGCTGGATCGTTTGCGGGCGGCGGTTTCTCTCGAGACGGTCCAGGATTTACTCAATGAAGCCAACACTTATTTGGCGGAATGGGATCAGGGGTTTGCCGCGTCGACTCCCGCGACCGTCAATCGAGCGACAGATGACCGGGCCGCGCTGGAGCTGGCCGATTGGGAATCAAAACATCAAATCGCCGTCGATGATTTGGCTCGTCGGGAAAGCGAACTGGAGTCTCGGATCGAGAGCGAGCGCCGAGCGTTTCGCGACGCCGAGGCCGAACGTCTTGATGCTACGGTGACGGCGCAAACCGCGACGGCCACGCTTGATCGGCATCGGGAGAAATCGCGAGAAGCCGAGTTGGTTTTAGCTGAACTTAAACGAGAAGCGGCCGAGGCTGCGGCCTTGGTTGATCGAGAGATTTTAGATTTCGAAGCCCTGGCGGTGATCGATGTGGCCACCGGTGCTGACCGGGCCAACCAACAACGTCGCCGGCTTGAGATTGAGAAGTTGAAACTGCGTTTAGAAGATCTCTCCGTCGGCAGTTCCGACACCCTAAAAGAATTTGAGGAGACTCGCACCCGCGATGAATATTTGGCCAAGGAATTGGCTGATCTCGCGTCGGCCACCGAGCAACTGGCTTCCGTTCGCCGTGATTTATTGGAAAAGATTGATCGCGAATTTGGCGAAGGTTTGGCTAAGATCAATCAAGCGTTTCAGGAATTTTTCAAATTGATGTTTGGGGGCGGGGAGGCCGAGCTCCAACTGACCGAAAAGTCGCGCCGGCGTCGTTCCGAAATCGATTCGGCCGAGACCGAGGACAAACAGTCGGGTATCGATATCAAAATTAATTTGCCACGCAAGCGGATTAAGAGTCTGGAAATGCTTTCGGGCGGTGAGCGATCATTAGTCTCAATCGCCCTCCTGTTCGCGATGTCGCGAGTCAAACCGCCGCCTTTTTTAATTCTTGACGAAACCGACGCCGCTCTCGACGAGTCCAATTCGCGCCGCTATGGCGACATGATCGAAAGTCTGGCTCAGCACTCCCAGTTAATCCTCATCACTCACAACCGCGAAACGATGAGCCGGGCCGGCGTCATTTACGGCGTAACGATGAATCAGGGCGGCGCCTCCCAATTGCTTTCGATTAAGTTTGACGACGCCCTGTCTTACGCCAAGGCCTAGCTAAACCAAAGCAAAGTCGATCTGGCGTTCGGGGATGTTAACGCCAGCCACTTTAATCCGCACTTTGTCGCCAAGGCGAAAGCGTCGGCCGTAGCGTTCGCCGACGATGGCGTAATTTTTTTCGTCGAAAATATAAAAATCGTCTCCCAGCGCGCCGATCCGCACTAAGCCATCAGCCAGGGTTTCCGTTTCTTGAACGAACAAGCCCCAGCGGGCGATGCCCGAAATAATGCCGGAGAAGACTTGCCCAATCCGTTCCGTCATATATTCAGCTTGTTTGTATTTAATCGAATCGCGTTCCGCTTCGGCCGCTTCCTGCTCTTTTTGCGAGGCGTAGATTACCTGCCGGTCATATTCCTCTAACAGTTTGGCCGGCGGCTTATGCTTTTCCAGATAATAAGTTAACAGACGGTGGACCATGATGTCGGGAAAGCGTCGGATGGGAGAGGTAAAGTGGGTGTAATGTTCAAAGGCCAAACCGTAATGCCCAATATTTTTGGTGGAATAAACGGCTTTGGCCATCGTCCGCATCAGCGCGGTATTGATTAATTGTTCTTCGGGTTTGCCGGCGGCGCGACGCAACAAATCGTTGACGGTCCGAGAGCTGATTTTGCCGTTGCGTTGCTCGAGCTGATAGCCGAGCGGCCGCAGAAATTCGATCAATTGCTCCAGCCGTTCCGGGTCAGGGACGTCGTGAATTCGGTACACGAATTGGTGTTTGGCGTTTTGGAGGTGCTGGGAAGCAAATTCGGCCACGACCCGATTGGCCAAGAGCATAAAATCTTCGATTAGCAAATGAGCGGCCTTCCGTTCTTTGCGGATAACCTTGATCGGCCGGCCGTGTTTATCGAGCACGAATTTGATTTCGTCTTTTTCAAAAGCGATCGCGCCGTTGGCAAATTTGTTTTGCCGCAAGATCAGAGCGAGGCGATTAAGATCGAATAGGGCGTCGCGGTATTCGCTTGGCTCGCCGTCGAGAATTTGTTGGGCCGCTTCGTAAGAAAAACGTTTGGTCGAGCGGATAATCGTGCGGCCGAGCCAGCGATTGGTGATTTGGCCTTTAGCATCAAAAGTAATGATGACGGAGAAGGTCAATTTATCTTCATTGGGATTTAAACTGCAAAGCTCGTTCGATAAGATTTCGGGCAACATCGGAATGGTTCGATCCACTAAATAAATTGAAGTAGCTCGGCGGGCGGCCTCTTGGTCGAGGGCGCTGCCGGGTTTGACGTAATGGGAAGGGTCGGCGATGTGGATGCCGACTTCGGTGCCGCCATCTTTCAATTTTTGCCAAGACAGGGCGTCGTCGAAGTCTTTGGCGTCCTCGGGGTCGATGGTGAAGGTCGGCAGGCCGCGGCAATCGCGGCGAGTTTTAACTTCCGCCGCGAGGTCGGCCGCGGCTCGCGCTTTAATTTGCTTCGCCTCGGTTTCCGCCGCGGGGGGGAAGCCGAGGCGAAAACCGCGCGCCAAAACGATGGCGCGCATTTCCGTCTCGTTTTCGCCCGCTGGGCCGATGTCTTCGAGGAGTTCGGCGATTGGCTCTTTCTTCGGATCCGCCCACGCGCGCAGACGGACAAGCGCTTTGTGCCCGGCGGGCGCGCTGGCTGATCCCTCAATTAGAAAGTCCTTATAGACGCGCTGGTCGTCAGGGCGGAGAAAATAAAATCCATTTTGTTGCTCGACCGTGCCGACGAAATCAACGCGGGCCCGCTCCAAGACGGCCGTTACTTCGCCACTTTGCCGGATCTGCTCTTGGCCGCGAAAAATCCGTTTTTCCGGCGGGTAGAGGAGGACGCGTACCCGGTCGCCCGGTAGGGCGGTGTTTAAATTGGTGGTTTCGATTTCCGCCGCCGGCGCGTCATTCCGTCTTTTTTTGCCGGGAACGTTCGGTTCTAGGTCGACATAGCCGATGCCCTTGGTCGAAATTCGGATTTCTCCCTCAATTTGCTTGTTCACCCCGAGACTATAGCATTTCCAAATACGCTTGACAAACTATCTTTAATTTGCTACAATAGAAAGGACAAATTAGTACCTTGGTTTTTTAGGCCGCGTGGGCTTGTAGAATCAAGGTTTGACACAAGGAGGTAGTGCGGTGGCGATTGAAACGTTCGATCTCGATACAATCGTGGATCTGGCTTTCCGGAAGGTTAAGTCGGCCATTCGGTGGCTTAGGGAAAACGATTTTTCTGATCGTCTTCCCCCAGATTCTGATTCTGACTGATTTTTCTTTTCGCAACCCAGCAGCTTCTTACCCCGCCCGTGTTTGCCTCATCGGCAAACCGGGCGGGTTTTTGTTTGCCAAAAAGGGAGCACCATGCTATTCTCTCCGCGTTATGGTTAGTCTGCGATTGCAACGCATTGGTCGCAAGCGGGAACCGGTTTTCCGCTTGGTGGCCATCGATTCTCATCGCGCCGCCCAGAGCGGCCGCGTGTTGGAGGTGCTCGGTTCTCGCGACGCGCGTCGCGGCCGGCCGACGCTCAAGGCCGAGCGCGTCCGTTACTGGCTCTCGGTGGGCGCCCGGCCGTCCGTTACCGTCCACAATTTTTTGGTTGATGCCAAGATTATGACGGGGCCGAAAATTAACGCCCTGCCGTCCCGTCAAGCGAAGGTCGTTGACGCTACTACTGGCGGTGAAAAAACCGAAACCAAGACCCCGACGGCAGAAGCCGCCGCGCCTGAACCGGCCGCGGTTTAATCCACTTTTGACTTTTAATTTTTTTGGGGTTATACTGCCGTGGCAGTAGTACTCTGGTCGAGTGACTACGATTGATTAGAATTTTAGAACTATACAAAACAACATGGCGGCAGAAATTTATTCTGACCAGGTATTTTTGGAGCAAGTCATTAAGGCCCTAGTCGACAATCCTAATGACGTTAAGATTAATCGCAAGGTAGACGAAATGGGCGTCCTGATCACGCTCGACGTTAATCCGGCCGATATGGGTAAGGTGATCGGTCGCCAAGGCAACACCGCCAAGGCAATCCGCACTCTCCTTCGCGTGGTGGGGATGAAGAATAACGCCCGCGTTAATCTGAAGATTAATGAGCCGGCTGGCGGCGCGCGCGCCGAGAGCGCGGCCGACTCGGTTGATCAGGTGATGGCCGATCTCAAGAGCGACGAATAGCCAGTCTTGTTGACGATCCACATCATCACTCTCTTCCCGGAGGCCCTCGCCCCTTATCTTGAGGCCTCGATTTTGGGCCGCGCCGTCCGGGCGCGGCTCCTCTGTTTTCGTCTCTGGAACCTCAAAGATTTTACGGAAAAAACCAAGGGTGGAAAACTGACTCGGCGCGTTGACGACCGGGCCTATGGTGGTGGGCCGGGGATGGTGCTCCGTCCGGAGCCAGTCTTGCGGGCGCTGGATAAAATATTCAAGAGTTACAAAACTAAAGTTAAGCCGCGGGTAGTTGTTTTCTCTCCGTCCGGACCAATGTTTGAGCAAGCCGCCGCTAGTCGCTGGGCGCGGCAAAAACGAGACTTGATTTTGATTGCCGGCCGTTATGAAGGGCTCGACGCGCGGGTTAAAAAAATCTTGCGAGCTGAATTGCTGTCGATCGGGCCGTACGTGCTCGCCGGCGGCGAGTTGCCGGCGTTGGTAGTGGCCGAGGCCGTGGCTCGCCATCTGCCCGGCGTGCTCGGCGACCCCGAGTCATTGGAGGAGAAACGAATCGCCTCACCCGAGGTTTATACTCGTCCAGAGATTTTGGAATACCAAGGCAAACGTTACCGCGTACCCAAAGTCCTTCTTTCCGGCCACCATCAGGAAATAGATAAGTGGCGTCTTGACAAGAAGAGAAAGATTTGACATATCATAAAAAGAGAAAGGGGCTATCCACGATGTGTTGTTGTGGATAGCCCCATTTTTTTCGACCGCCTGCGGCGCCTGCCTGCCGGTAGGCAAGGTCTGCGCAAGCCCTCCGTCAGAATCCAAATTGCTCAGACGCCAACGCTCTCAGCTTACGGATACTGGATTCGGTGGCAAGAAACCCTACCTACCGGCAGGCAGGCGTGATCTC
>CAYWTW010000025.1:0-10723 GCA_964461325.1 uncultured Candidatus Saccharibacteria bacterium
GCGAAAAGGCAAACCAAGCAATGAGTGGAAGTGCCGGAATCCGCCACGGGGTCATGTTTAAAATTATACGTTATTTAACGTCCAACCCCAAAATATCCAAGGGTAACTCTTGAAAAAACAGAAGGTTAATAACGGATAGTTTTTCTTGCCCGAGAATCGTCAATTTGCTTTTGTTTGAAAAACGGCATAAAATTGAAGGCTGAAATGAAAAATCTCTGGAAGACCATCCGGGAAACGGCTACTTTTGTTCTAATCACGCTCGCGATCGTCTTGCCGATCCGCGCCTTTGTCGCCGAGCCATTTATCGTTAACGGCGTATCGATGGTCCCCTCTTTCAACAACGGCGAATACTTGATTATCGACGAATTGACCTACCAATTCCGCCAGCCGGAACGCGGCGAGGTCATCATTTTTCGCTACCCGCTCGACCCGGAAAAATTTTTCATCAAACGCGTCATCGGCCGGCCGCAAGAAACGGTAGAAATTGAAAACGGTCGGGTCTTCATCACTGATATCGCGGGCAAACGGCAGGAGCTCGAAGAGCCGTATATCCGCGGCAACGGCGAACCGCTTGATGACTTCGCAATGACGCTCGGCGAACATGAATACTTCGTGATGGGTGACAATCGTCCTTTAAGTCTCGACTCGCGGTCTTGGGGATCCGTGCCGGAAAAGTTGATCAAGGGGCGCGTCTGGTTGCGCCTACTCCCCTTCTCCAAAGCTGAACTCTGGCCCGCCAACTATGAAAAAAATTGACCACGACCTGCAACCCCCGAAGGGAACGCGCGACCTGCTCGGCGCTGATTACTTTGCTTACCAAGGTTTGATTGAAAAGGCGGCGGAAGTCGCTCTTTACTACGGCTTCCAACCCATTCAAACGCCAATTCTCGAGGCCGAGGAATTGTTTACTCGCAGTGTGGGCGAATATACCGATATCGTGGAGAAAGAAATCTACCGCCTCAAAACGCGGGGCGGCGACCAGCTCGTTCTGCGACCAGAACTGACGGCTCCGATTATGCGCGCCTATTTTAGCCAAGGGCTCCAGAGCCAACCTCAGCCGGTCATGCTCTACAGCGCCGGGCCGGTCTTCCGCCACGATCGACCGCAACGCGGTCGCTGGCGAGAATTTTTTCAATTTGATCTCGAGGTCATCGGCACGGCTAAAAGCATCGCCGACGCCATGGTCATTAAAATTATCCTCGCGATCCTCGGCGTCGCGGGAGTAAAAAACGCCAATCTCGAGCTGAACAGTTTGGGCGACAAAACTTGCCGCGCGAATTATCGGCGAGAACTGGTAACCTATTATCGTCGCCACCTTCGGACCTTGTGCGAAGATTGCCGCGAACGTCTCAAAACCAACCCCCTGCGACTTCTTGATTGCAAAGAGCCGACCTGCGCCGCCTTGAAAGAAAACGCGCCAGCCGCCGTCGCCTCGCTTTGCCCGCCCTGCAAAGCCCACTTTAAAGAAGTGCTCGAATATCTGGAGGCAATGAATTTAACCTACAACATCAACAACTCTCTCGTCCGCGGCCTCGACTATTACACCCGCACGGTATTTGAAATCACCGTCCCCACTCCGGAAAAAAAGCCCGCCGACTCAAGCGACGAAAAAATCGAAAAAGATGAAGACGGGGCCGAGGATGACAAGCCAGACGTTGCTCTACCATTAGCCGTGGCTGGCGGTGGCCGCTACGACTATTTATCGCGCGAGATCGGCCACAAACGCGACGTGCCAGCCGTTGGTGCCGCGATTGGTCTAGATCGCCTACTCCTCATTCCCGGACTAAACAAACTTAATCCTCGGATTGTGAAAAAACCACAGGTGTTTTTTATCCAGCTTGGCTTCGACGCTAAATTAAAAAGCTTCGAGGTAATCGAGGTTCTGCGTCAAGCCAAAATCCCCGTTGCCCACTCCCTGTCCAAAGACTCGCTCGCCGCCCAATTGGCAATTGCCGAGAAAACCAATATGCCCTACGCCATCATCCTTGGCCAAAAAGAGGCGATCGACAGTACTGTTATTTTTCGTCACATGACCAGCCGCTCGCAAGACATAGTCAAGATTGACCAGCTTGGCGCCTACTTGAAAAAATTAAAGTAATCGGTTAGAATATCTAGTCTCAACAAATTTTATGGCGGTAATTCAAATAACCAAAAATCAGGGCGAACCGGGATTTAGCGTCTTGCGACGCTTCTCCAAACGGGTCAACCAATCCGGTTTGATCCGTCAAGTCAAGGCCGCGCAAGAGCGCGTTCGCCCCTTATCCGAATTCAAAAAACGGAAAAACGCTCTGCGCCGGCTAAGCTATCGAGCCCAGATCGAACGTCTGCGCAAGCTCGGCCAATTGCCGATCTCTCAGAGTGATCGCCGTCGCTAATCGCACCCGACAAACACCAAACCTCCCCTGGTCGGCAATCGCCGACCAGGTTTTGGGCCCCGATTACGACCTCAGTCTCGTCTTACTCGGAACGCAAGCGGCCACCGCCCTTAATCGGAGAACCCGCGGCCAAGCCTACACTCCCAACGTCTTGAGTTGGCCGCTCTCTAGCCACAGCGGAGAAATGATTCTCGTACCGACAGTCGCTCGGCGCGAAGCCCCCACCTACGGCCACACCGCGCGTGAACATCTGCTTTATCTTTTTATCCACGGCCTGCTCCATTTGAAGGGCCTCGACCACGGGAGTAAAATGGATGGTGAAGAGACAAGACTCCTCCGACTCTTCGCCACTAATGGGAAAACACATCATCGCCGGACTAGACATCGGCACTAGCGCCATTCGTTTGGCGGTAGTGGAAATAGAGCGCGGGAAAAAGTCGCCGCGAGTTGTCGCCTTGATCAAGCGTCCCGCGCGGGGCCTGCGTCGTGGCTATGTCGTCAATCAAGAAGAGGCGACGGCGGCCATTGGCGAGACCTTTAAAGAGGCGGCGCGGGCGGCCCATTTGCGTTTACGGCGTGTCATCCTCGCCGCCGGCAGCATCACCGTGGAATCACGGACGGGCGATGGCCAAGTAGCCATCGCCCGCGCCGACGCTGAAATTACGGATAACGACATCGCCCGCTCCGTCGAAATCGCCGAAACCAGTCTAGCCAATTTGGCGAACGAGCATATCCTCCACACGATCCCCATCAGTTTCAAACTCGATGGCAAAAAAATCTATGGTCGGCCAGAAGGGCTACGTGGCGCCAAACTCGAAACCCGCGCCTTGTTCATCACCGGGCTCAAACAACACATCCACGATCTCGTCCGAGCGGTAGAGGGGAATGGGGTTGAAGTGACGGAAGTCGTCGCGGCGCCGCTCGCCGGCAGTTTACCCCTACTCGGCCCGACCCAAAAAGCCGCCGGCTGCGCGGTACTAAACATCGGCGCGCAAACCACTTCGCTTATCGTGTTTGAAGACGGCCTGCCTCTCTCCGTCCAAATCTTTCCCATCGGCGCCTCCGACATCACTAACGACATCGCGCTCGGCTTGCAAGTTACTCTCGAAGAGGCCGAACATCTCAAACTTAATCCCGAAAATCAAAACATCGGCATCAAGCGCAAACTTTACGAAATTATCGGCGCTCGCTTATCAGACATTTTTGATTATATCGACGGCCACCTAAAAAAAATCGGCAAGAGCGCGCTCTTGCCGGCCGGCCTCATGATCATCGGCGGGACGAGCCAAGCCTTCGACATCGAGCGACTGGCCAGACAATCGCTCCGTCTGCCGGCGCGTGTTCCAATGCGGGCCGAGGATGGCCACGCCCTGCCACGGGAGATGAATGACGCGAGTTGGGCCACCGCCTACGGCCTCTGCCTCTACGGTTGGGAAAACCACGATCAGCGCTCGACCATCTGGCTCGCCGGGCAACACGCCCTCCACCAACTTGGCCGCTGGTTTAAGGAGCTGTCGCCTTAATTTGCTTTTTACGACGCCTTCCTTTAGTCTATAGGCGACATGGCGAAAATTGACCCAGAAATCGAAGTCTTCGCGCGGATCAAGGTCATCGGCGTTGGTGGGTCGGGAAAAAACGCGATTAACCACATGATCCGCTCGAACGTTAAGGGAGTCGATTTTATCTCCGTCAATACCGACGCCCAAGACCTACATCACTCGCTCGCTAAACACAAAGTCCACATTGGCAAAAACCTAACCCGCGGTCTCGGTACCGGCATGAATCCCGAGATCGGCCGCAACGCCGCCAACGAAAATCTGGAGGAAATTCAAAACGCGATCAAGGGAGCGGACATGATTTTCATCGCCGGCGGCGAAGGCGGCGGCACCTGCACCGGCGCGGCGCCCATTATCGCCAAAGCGGCGAAAGACCAAGGCATCCTAACGGTGGCCGTCGTAACTCGACCATTTTTCTTCGAAGGCAACCAACGAATGCAGTTGGCCGAGCAGGGCATCGAGGAGCTACGCAAAGAAGTCGACTCCATCATCATCATTCCCAATGATCGGCTCTTGAGCGTCATCGATAAAGAGACGACCTGCGCTTCCGCCTTCGCGATGTGCGACGACATTCTGCGCCACGCCGTCGAGGGCATCTCCGATCTCATCACCACGCCAGGCATCATCAACGTTGACTTCGCCGACATCAAATCAGTAATGATGAACACCGGCTCGGCCCTGATGGGCATCGGCCGCGCCTCGGGCGATAATCGCGCCGTCGAATCGGCCAAATTGGCCATCAATTCTCCCCTGCTCGACGTTTCGATTGATGGAGCCCGCGGCGTCCTCTTCTCTATTGCCGGAGGCAAAGACCTAACCATGTTTGAAATCCAAGAGGCCGCTAAAGTGATTATCGAATCGGTTGACCCCAGCGCGAAAATCATCTTCGGAGCCATCAATGACGACAAATTAAATAAAAACGAACTCAAGATTACCGTCATCGCTTCCGGCTTTCCCGAAGGGGCGGCGCGGAAACCGGGCCCAGATTTCCTGGCGCGAAACGTCGAGACCCCCAAAGTCAAACCCGAAATGGCTAAAGAAACGACAATTAACCGCAAACCGTCGGCACCGCCGCCGAACGCCCCGCCCGAAATCAAACCGACCGAAAAAACCAAACCGATTATCGAAGATGGTGGCGACGACTGGTCGTCCATTCCCGCCTTTTTGCGCCGCACGCGCAAGTAATTTAAAAAAACTATGGATTATGAGTTAATTATCGTCGGCGGCGGACCAGCCGGCGCGGCGGGCGGCGTTTACGCCGCCCGGAAGCAATTGCGAACTCTCCTCATAACCAAAGATTTCGGCGGTCAATCGGTAGTTTCCACGAAAATTGAAAACTGGATTGGCGCTCCGGCCATCGCGGGAAGTGAATTAGCCCAAAACCTAAAAAATCATTTGGAGACCAACGCTGGAGAATACTTGAAAATTAAATCCGGCCAAAGGGTGGGAGAGATAACCGTTCAACCCTCCGGCTTTGTCGTCAAATTGGATAACGACGAAACTTTTAGTGCCCGATCAATTCTCTACGCCGCCGGCGCCAATCGGCGCCGGCTTGATATCCCCGGCGCGGACCGGCTCGAACACAAAGGCATTACCTACTGCGCCTCTTGCGACGGACCCCTATTTGCCAATCAAGAAGTCGCCGTCATCGGCGGCGGCAATGCCGGTTTCGAAACCGCGTTGCAGCTTTTAAATTACTGCGCCAAAGTCACCCTCCTTCACCACGGACCGGACTTTAAGGCCGACCCCGTGACGATAGCCGCCGCGCGGCGCAATCCCAAGTTTGTCGGCCTTGCGAACGTCGAAACTCTCGAGATCACCGGCGACAAATTTGTGGACGGCCTCCGTTACCGGGAAACCACGACCAATCAAAAACGAGTGCTCGCGGTCAGCGGCGTGTTTGTGGAAATTGGGCTCGTCCCCAACACCGAGCCGGTCCAGGCAATTACTGAGACGAACGCTTACGGAGCCGTTATCATTGATCCAACCAACCAACGAGCCAAACTAAAAAACGGCCGAGCCGGTATATGGGCGGCGGGTGACTGCGCTGCCGGTCTCTACCACCAAAACAACATCGCCGCGGGCGACGCCGTCCGCGCGCTCGAAGATATTTATCTCTACTTGAGGCGCGAAGCGGCGGCTAGTTCGAACGCGTAACGCGCCTCGTCCCAGGCCGCGGCGTCATTAACCAGCGGGTCGCCGGCGGGAGATAAAATCAATTTGGCGCAAGCCGTGGCCACCTTAAACTCTTGAGCCAAGCCACGGCCAACGGGCGTCGTGGCGCGATCGGCGTAATGAACGCGAAAACCGACCAAATCCCCCGGCTCGCCAATTAAATTATTAAAAGCCGGATAAAGGAACCGCTCGGCCTCCGTTCGGCAGAGAGGCGACCAATCGGCGTAAAAAAATAAAAAAACTGGCCGATTAGTGGCACGAACGACCTGGTAGTCACCTTCGTCAAAATCAAGCAACGGCTGGGCCTCGCCGCCAGCTAATACTCGACCACGCCAGTTCGACTCAACTGATAAAGCCGCGAAGGGCGTGACCTCTTCCGCTTGCCGGAGAGAAATCAACCATACCACGGCCAAAGCCGTGGTTATTCCCGCTAGCCACCAGAAACGCGGACGCACCTTAGTATTATAACAAATTTGGCAAAACTCAGGCGCGGATCAAACTTCTGAATTTTTTGGCCAACTCGATAATTAGTTAAAATTGACTGAAAAGCTATACATTCCCATACTGCAAAGTCCTTGAAGTGTTCCGGATTGTGGGGTCCCCAGATCAATAATTTCTTCTCCAGTTTGAGGCAAGATTTTTTGATAGTCAATTGACCTGATAACTAAAGCCGCCGAACAGTCATACGTGCCGTTTGTTTTTACAATCAACCTTGTCGGAATGTTGGCCTTGGCGATAGACATTTTGGGCGAATACCCGCCGCGGGCATTTATAGTAACATACTGGACGCCATCTCGTATTTCAACATTTTGCGCGGGCGGTATACCAATCGGGTCGGAATTATTGTTCGATTGCCCAAAGAACACAATGCCAAGACCGATGACCAGAGCGCTGGTGATGATAATCGAGGTCGTTTTATCCATAAATTGATTATATGTTAAATAGGGGGTTAATAATTCCGAGCCCGGCGAGGAGGGCGAGGAGAGCGAACAAGCCTAAACCAATTACGACCACTCCAGCGGATTTGAAAAACAGCGGAGCATACTTTCCACGAGCAAAGGAGGCCGACCCGAACGAGAGGAATACGAGCACAGGCAGCGTCCCGAGAGCGAACGCGAGCATAATCAGAAGCCCGGAAATAAACGATCCGCTTCCTAAGGCCGAGACCTGCATCGATTGAGTAAATCCGCACGGCAAAAAGAAAGTCGCGAAACCCAAGATAAGCGGTGTTAGAGTTTTGTGCTCTATCCTTCTGAAGAAATTGAAAATTCCTGGAGGTAAGGCGATCTTATTTATGGCAAATACCCCGACCAAATTCAAGCCAAGGAACAACATCACGCTGGACGCCAGCAGGCCTAAGATCGAGGTAAGAGTGAAGTTAATGCCGATAACGCTACCAAGCGCGCCGAGAACTCCTCCTAAGACTGCAAAACTAAGCAGCCGACCGGCGTGAAAAAGCAGGAACGTTTTGGTGTCGCTGACACTGTCTTGCGACATCTTGGCTGAAAGGGACAAAACCAAGCCGCCAACGATGGCAAGACAGCTCGAAACCGAAGCGATCAGCCCAATAATAAAACTTGTTACCGGAGTCGCCTGGCCGCCAATTCCCAGATTCAAAATTCCTGATTTTTGTAAAAGAAAAAATACAACTAGAAACGCGAGCCCAATTGGTATGGCTTTCCAGATGACATCATTGTTTTGTCTTTCTTTGGCAGATTTTTCTAACGATAACTTATACCCATGTGATTTTATTTTTTCTGTCAGAATTTGAACCAACATTTCAGGGTTTTGGTCACTGTTGGTTTCAACCTCAACCGTTTCTTGTTTTAAGTTAACCTGAACATTTTTTACAAACTCCTGCTCGCTCAAACTATCTTCAATAAAAATTTTACATGAGGCACAGTGGGTGCCGGAAACGTGGAACGTGTAGGTTTTCACGGTTATAATTTTTTACTTTTAATTCGTAAGGAATTCGACACCACCGACACCGACGACATCGCCATAGCAAACCCGGCAAAGATGGGGTTCAAGAGCCAGCCGAAGACTGGATACAAAGCCCCGGCCGCGAGCGGTATGCCGACAACATTGTAGATGAACGCCCAAAACAGATTCTGCTTGATACCTCGCATGGTCATTTTTGAGAGCTTGATTGCTTTGACGAGCTTTGAGATATCTCCGCCCAGCAGAGTGATGCCAGCTGATTCAATGGCCACATCCGTTCCGGTCCCCATCGCGATACCCACGTCCGCCTGAGCCAACGCGGGAGCGTCATTTACGCCGTCGCCGGCCATAGCCACGACTCGACCTTGCGACTGAAGCTCTTTTATCTTTTGGAGCTTATTCTGTGGTAGCACATGGGCAATAACGTTATCGATGCCAACAAGTAATCCGATGTATTTAGCGGCTTTTTCGTCGTCGCCGGTGAGCATAACCACCTTGATACCTAAAGCGTGCAGATTTTTCACCGCCGCGGCTGACTCCGTTTTTATCTCATCAGCAACCATGACAAAACCGAGAACCTTTTCTTGCGTGGCGACAATCACCGGCGTTTTGCCCTGTGATGTAAACTCATTTAGCTTCGCCACGTCAAAAGAAATTTTGAGATCACTTATAAGTTTTGCGTTGCCGACAAAGTAGTTAGTGTTTTTGACCATTCCTTTGAGTCCCTTACCTTGTATTCCCTCAAAGTTTGAAACGTCAAACGTGGGTATATTCTTTTCCTTTGCGTACCGTACAATCGCCTGGGCGATCGGGTGTTCTGATTTCTTCTCCAGCGAAACTAATATTGACAACAGCTCGTCGTCTTTTAGATTGGAGAGATTTTGGATATCCACAAGGGTCGGTTTCCCGATGGTAATCGTTCCGGTCTTATCAATCACGACCGTATTTACTTTGTGCAGCTTTTCAAGCGTCGCGGCGTCTTTAATCAAGATGCCTTCTTTGGCCCCCTTACCCACGCCAACGATGATCGCCGTCGGTGTGGCCAGACCAAGAGCGCACGGACAAGCAATGACGAGAATTCCGACGAAAGAAACAAGACCAAAGGATAGGGCTTGAGAAAAACCTAGATACGACGACCCAACAATGAGCCACGCGCCGAGAGTGAGAAAAGCAATCACGAGGACAATGGGGACAAAAATCGAGGAAACTTTATCAGCCAGTGCCTGTATGGGCGCCCTACTTCCTTGGGCCTCCTCAACCATCTTGATGATCTGGGCGAGCAGAGTTTCCGACCCGACCTTCGTTGCCTTAAATGCAAATGAACCACTGGTGTTGATTGTCCCAGACACCACATCGTCTCCATTTTTTTTCTGCACCGGCATCGGCTCTCCGGTGACCATTGATTCATCAACGAAAGAACGGCCATCCGTTATCGTGCCGTCCACGGGAATCTTGGCACCCGGCTTTACAATAATCAGATCGCCACGCCTTACATTATTTATCGATATTTCTATTTCTTGACCATCACGGATTACTAAAGCGGTTTTAGCTTGAAGATTGAGAAGTTTTTCTATGGCATCGCCTGTCTTTATTTTTGATCGAGCCTCCAAGTATTTGCCAAGCGCAATAAAGGTAATGACCACGATCGTTACGTCGTAGTATTGATAGTCTACGTTTATGAATAGTCGTAGCACCTCCTCAAAAGCGGTAACGGCAAAACTATATAAAAATGCGGCGACCGTACCGATCCCGATGAGGGTATCCATGTTTGCCTTGCCATATCGGAGAAATCTATAAAAACCAAACAGATACGGCTTACCAACCACAAAAAGCATGTAGGTTGCCATTAAAGGCAAGAGATGATGGAAAAATTCCTTCATCACAGAACCCATTTCTGGCACTAATCCATACTCCGCAAGAATATCCCAACCCATGACCAAGGCCGCAAAAACAGCGAGAGGAATAGCCGAAATCACCTTAATCCGCATATCGGCCACTTCAGCTAACTTTTCTTTTTTTGCCTGTCCGCCGAAATCTTGACGAAGGCGGGGTTGATTCAACCCTAAGTGTGCCGCGTGTTCGCTTTCGGACATACCCATCTCCTCGGCGGTGGAGGGAAGCTCCAACGAATAGCCGAGTGGTTCAACGTGTTTGGAAAGATCTCGAGGGTTCGTCTCCGACGGGTCGAAAGAAATTTTGGCTTTCTCCGTGCCGTAATTAACTTCCACTGACTGCACCCCGGCAACCTTCTTAAGTGTTTTTTCGATGACCGATGAGCAGGAAGCACAGTGCATTCCTTTTACCCGGTAGGTTTGGGCAGGCATATTATTTTCTTTTTAATTTATAGACCCTGATAATTTCTTCTTTTGCTTTCTTGGTTTGGCCAGACTGTATTTGATGAATAACGCAGTGCCCAAGATGGTTTTCCAAAAGCAGGTCCTCGACGTTAGACAAACCCTGTTTTACCGCTGACGTTTGAGTAATGACATCAATGCAGTAGGTATCATTTTCTACCATCTTTTGGAGCCCGCGAACCTGGCCCTCCAAAAGTTTGAGCCGACGCAAGACTTTGGCCTTATTATTTTCGTCTGTGTGTTTCATACAAACCAAGCATACCCCCCATGGGGTATGCCGTCAAGAACCAAGTTGTGGGCGGTATAGGACTTGAACCTATGG
>CAYWTW010000026.1:0-10373 GCA_964461325.1 uncultured Candidatus Saccharibacteria bacterium
TGCCGACGAACAGTTGCGGCGACAAGCAGAAGAAAAACTAAAACATTATCGGCCGGCCGACAAAACTTTGATCGCGGCAGCGCCAGAGCGAATGAGCCATGAGCTCGGGGTAATTATGAAAAAGGGTTATTCCCCCTATTTTCTTACCGTGGCCGACATCATTAATGAAGCCAAACGGGTTGGTGTTTTTACCAATACCCGAGGTTCGGCCGCTGGTTCTTTTGTTTCTTTTCTGCTTGGCATTACCAATGTTGATCCCCTAGAATATCATCTACCGTTTGAACGCTTTCTCAATCCGGATCGTCCATCGCCACCCGATATCGATATGGACTTTGCCGATACGGGCCGAGACCAGATTATTGACTACGTTCGCCATAAATACGGAGAAAATAACGTCGCGCAAATCGGCACCTTCGGTTCGATGATGGCCCGGGCCGCCGTCCGCGACGTCGCCCGGGCACTCGGCTACCCTTACAGTGTCGGCGATCGACTCTCACGGATGATTCCGGCCGGGTCGCAGGGCTTTCCCATGAGTATCGAGCGAGCGTTAGAGCTAAACCCCGACCTGAACACGGCCTATACGACCGAAGATGATAGCCGGCGCGTCATCGACCTCGCGCGCCGTATTGAAGGTGGCGCGCGGCACATTTCCGTCCACGCCGCCGGCGTGGTTATCGCCCCTACCGCCATTACTGATTTCGTCCCCGTCCAGCTCGATCCGCGCGGAGGTAAGACAATCACCCAATTCGATATGCACGCCGTTGAAGACGCCGGTCTGCTCAAATTCGATTTCCTCGGTATTCGCAATCTCTCGATCCTTCAAGAATCTATTCGCTTAGTCGAAAAAACTAAAAAAATAAAAATCGATATCGACAAAATCCCGCTTGATGATAAAAAAACTTTCACCAGGTTGGCCCATGGTGACACCGTCGGATTATTTCAACTCAACGGTACCGGCATGACTCGTTATCTAAAGGAATTGAAGCCGACTCGCGTGGAAGATTTAAACGTAATGGTGGCTCTCTACCGCCCGGGACCAATGGACAACATTGATGAATATATTGCCCGCAAACACGGGCGAAAGCCGGTTAAGTTTATGCATCCTAAAATGAAAACCTTTCTCGAACCCACTTACGGCGTCCTCGTTTATCAAGACGATCTCCTGATGACCGCGGTAGAAGTCGCGGGCTACAATTGGGGCGAGGTCGATAAGTTTCGCAAGGCGGTCGGTAAAAAAATCCCCGAAGAAATGGCCAAACAACATGTTTTATTCGTCGAGGGTTGCGTCAAAAACGGAGGGATGACGAAGGAAAAAGCCGAGGAAATTTGGAATCTATTTGAGCCCTTTCAAGGTTATGGTTTCAATAAAGCGCACGCTGCGAGTTACGGTCGGGTCGCCTACCAAACAGCCTACATGAAAGCCAATTACCCAACGGAATACATGACCGCCGTTTTGTCCGCCGAGTCTGGTGATATGGAGATGGTAGCCGAAATTATAAACGAGTGCCAGCGGATGGGTCTGCCAGTCTTACCGCCCGACATCAATGAGAGTTTTGGCGACTTCACCGCCCTGACCGACGGCGAGCAAGATAAAATCCGCTTTGGCTTATACAGCATAAAAAACCTGGGCACCGATATCGCTCAAGCCATTGTGGAAGACAGGAAAAGGCGCGGGCCCTTCCGCTCGCTCGGCGACTGGTTGGAACGCGTGGCTCACCGCAATTTAAATAAAAAATCTCTGGAGGCCTTGGCCAAAGCTGGTGCGCTCGACAGTTTAGGCGAAAACCGGGAGGTCATTCTCGCCAACCTCGATGATCTACTGGAATATAATCGCGCTATCGGCGCGGAAGCCAAGAACCAAATTTCTCTCTTCGCGACGGCGGAAATCGCGGTCGCCAACCTACCCCGGCTTCGGCTCCGACCAGCTCCGCCAATCGAGACAATACAAAAACTTGCTTGGGAAAAAGAATTGCTGGGTCTCTATCTTTCCGGTCACCCGCTCGAAGCGTTCCAAGCCAAATTAGAGAAAGCGCGACACGATATCACCAAAGCTAAACTGGAAAAAGATGGCGGCCGAGTGGCCTTAGCCGGCGTCGTAGAGGAAGTCAAAATTATCATTACCAAACGCGGTGACCGAATGGCTTTCGTCCGAGTGGCCGACCTTCATGATCGGATTGAGACCGTTGTTTTCGCCGACGTCTTCAACCGTCATAAAGAATTACTGGAGCCGGATAAATGCCTAGCCCTGCGGGGACGCGTCTCACACCGCAACGGCGAACCGAGCTTGGTGGTGGAAGATGTCAAAGAGTTGTCAGTTTAAAAACGGTGATTTTGTCTTTGATTTTATGATATAATCTCATGGCAATGGACGAACGAGACCATAAAAAATTAGGGCCGCAATTGGGTCTTTTTTATATCGACCCGGTGGTCGGCAAGGGCTTGCCAATGTTTTTACCGAAAGGCGCCATCGTTAAACGCGAGCTCGAAAACTTCATTATCGAAGAGGAAACGCGCCGCGGTTATCAACACGTCCACACGCCCGATCTGGCCCGCCTCGAACTCTACGAAAAATCGGGCCATTACCCTCATTACCAAGACTCAATGTACGCTCCAATCACGATTGACGACGAGCAGTTTATGCTTCGACCAATGACCTGCCCCCACCATTTTCAACTCTATCTCTCCTCGCCGCGAAGTTACCGCGATCTGCCCTTGCGCATCGCCGAACTGGCTCAACTTTATCGTTATGAGCAATCTGGCGAACTGATGGGTCTGCAACGCGTTCGCACCTTCTGCCTGGCCGATGCTCACATTATCTGCGCCTCGGAAGAACAAGCGATTGAAGAGATAGGCGGCGCGCTCGATCTAATCGAGCACGTCAACGGCGTTTTGGGTCTCAAAATGGGCCAAGATTATCGCTATCGGCTATCGCTCGGCGATCGAGCTAATTCGAAAAAATATTTTCAAGATGACGCCGGTTGGGACAAAGCGGAAGAGCTATTGCGCGTCTTAATGAAAAAACGGAAAGTCGAATTCGAAGAAGCTAAAGACGAAGCCGCTTTCTACGGGCCCAAAATTGACATTCAAATGAAAAACACCAACGGCAAAGAAGACACGGCTTTTACCGTTCAATACGACTTGTCTTCTCCGCGCAAATTTAAATTGGCCTACGTTGGCGAGGATGGCAAAGAACACATGGCTTTCGTCGTGCATCGCTCCTCGATCGGCTCAATCGAACGGACTCTCTCTTTTTTGATTGAAAAATACGGCGGAGCTTTTCCGCTCTGGCTCGCGCCGGTACAAGTGGCAATTTTGCCCGTCAGCCAAAAGCACAACGATTATGCCGAAAAAATAGCAGAAAAATTGCGGGAATCTAAAATCCGGACGGAAATAAAATTAGAAAACGAAACTTTGGGCAAAAAAATCCGCCAAACCAAAGCCGACAAAACCCCCTACCTCGCCGTCGTTGGTGACGAGGAAATTAAAACCAAAACCCTGACGGTTGAGGGCCGAACGGAAAAATTGGGCGCGCTAATGGTCGAAGATTTAATCGCTCGCCTGCACAAAGAGATAAAGTCCAAGCGAATTTGACACTAAAACCCAGTCATGCTAGGGTAATCCACGGATGAGTTCATTGAGATTTTGGATGATTTAGGGCTGTAGCCCCCAGCCCGATAGGTACTGCAATTGCGGAGGCCGAGATGTAACGCGGCGAAGTACTCCCTCCTGCGGTATCAAAAGACCCGTAAGCCTGTTGCCAAGCGGCAGGTTGTCCAGATTTCTGTTCTGCGAGGACGGGGCGGTGAGTTGCCCAAGAACACAAGCACAAAAACTCACCGCCCCAGATTAGGACAAAGAGGATCGGAGAAGCTAAAAAAATAAACCTTTTTGAGCTAGTCCTAATCCTCTAGGAATTCTGGCGGGGTCTGGGACTAATGTCCGCGTTGGGCTTGGCTGATTTTGGTCCTAATCCTCTAGGAATTCTGGCGGGGTCTGGGACCAGATGGGAGGAGGCACTATAAGTTCTCGCAAGTCCTAATCCTCTAGGAATTCTGGCGGGGTCTGGGACGCAGCTAATCGGCAACGTTTTCACTTTCCTCGTCCTAATCCTCTAGGAATTCTGGCGGGGTCTGGGACGTGGCACCAATGGCGCAAGCCAAATCAGCAAGTCCTAATCCTCTAGGAATTCATCATCCAAAATCTCATCCGCTTAGCCGCTCGTTCATCCCGAGCGGCTTTTTTATTGACACTTTTTTCGATGACCCCAACGGTGTTTGTACGGATACCAAATCTCACCAATCAAAATTTTCTGCCGCAACTTAATCGCCTCTAAAGCGATTATTCTCTCCAGTCGCTCCCCCCTTCCACGGTACCAAAATCTTTTCTCATACCGAGCAACGAGAAAAGCCAACGCTTTTTTGAAAACCCGACCACCACTTTCCACCCTACTACGTGGTCGACGAGAAAAAATCGGCAAGACTACCGCGTCAACGGCTATTTGTCGAAAGATTTCCATCAAGTCATACACTAGCGGATCGACGGAATTGCGTCCATGTAAAACTCCCAGCTCGGCCAAAAACCCAGACGACTCAATTACTGCCAAACATTTTCGCGCTAAAAACGTATAACCGGTATTCAGTAAAACGTTTAAGGAATCGCTGGCGTGAGGATAAAAACGCTGCCAATAAGGTTGATGGCAAATTAGAGCCACCGCGTTCCAATATAGCTTAGCGGCTCGGGCTTCGGCTAAAAGTATTTGGTGCTTTTTGTGATATCGTGAGAGAGATAAACGAATCGAGCGCAAGCGGGTTTGCGTTTTAAGTAGAACCGAAAACTGATCGTTTTCAGATCGTCGTCTAGAACGCGCGTAGTTGGTTATCAAAAACTCGCAATTGCGAAGTTTGGCGCCAACGATCTCGCGGGCGGTGGCTAGCGCATTAGTCGACTCTTGGTAGACCACCTGCGCTCTAATCATCTTACCATCCAAATGATAATGTCTATTTTTGGTTACCTCGCACACAAAAACAATCAATCATAAAAAAGCTCCCCGAGCAACAAACTCGGAGAGCGATAAATCGTCGTAAAACACGAAAACTATCGACGGCGAAGTCTCTCTCCCGTCTCGGCCACCACAGCCAATTGGGTCTCCGGCGATTCGCCGCGGCATTCCACCAGACGGAACCCACTAACAACAAAGACCGCAACCGGCGGTCGAGCGTCGTTGGCCCGACTCTTTATCAGTCGAATGATATCGGCGAAATTGAAACGAGTGTTGACGGCGCTCATTTTGCCCTGGCCACGTTTCTTTATGCCACAGGGTTCACCGACGACGACATCGGCATTATGCTCTAATGCTGAACGTATGACCCAACGAGCCGCTTCATTCGCCCGACGCTTGCGTTCTCGTCCGGTCGGCCATTGGTCAGATTTAGACAGTGAGTCAAATCCCTCACAGCCGCTCGTGTTCCATCCGTTCTGGTCTACTTTTGCCATAGACCAAAAAAGATTAACCGAGTAACGATCATCCTCTTCTATTACCGCCGGAAAGATGGAGAATTGGTTTGGCCGCCTCTGAGGAACAACTAGTTTTTTCGTCACCACCTGAAAACAGAATTCTCCGCCCTTCTCGGTAATTAAGTACCAACAAACTTCGCGGCCGCTCTTTTCCAAATCAATTAACCAGTTCTGCCCATTTCGCTCTCGGCCTTGCGGCAAAAAACGAACGAGCAAAACCCGAGACCGGTCGGTCAGAGTTACCGCGTTCAAAAGTGGTTTGAACTCATTGATACGGTTTCGCCACCAAAACCCTTTAAGCCACGAATCGCTAGGGTTAGCGACGAAAGGATACAGAGGCGAGTCGGAACTAACACAACGAGCGGAAGGGAGCGGGATAGCGACATACAATCCGCTTCGCTTCTTTTCCCGCAAACCACCGCGTCGTCTTGGTTCAACCCACGTTCTTTCATATAACGCGGCCCATTTGGTATCCACCAAAAGCAACGGCTGGCTTTTATATCGAGTCGTGTTCCAACGCGACCATTGCCGCGCGAATTCGCTCGCTGGCACCAATTCATCTCCGGCGGAATCGTCTGACTTAAAGCGGCGCGGGCAAAGGACGCGGGCGGGACGAAATCGAAGGGATTCAGAAATAGAAAGCAGGCGATTGGTAGTCACCCGTCTCAATCGATCTAACTCACCGGTTACCGACCGACGAAGGTCGGGGGACGACACGTTATCTCCCTGACCGCCCCACTCCTTAAGACCTAATTGCGAACCAAGCGTCTGGGCAGTAACTTGAGCCACCCCCCGAACGTCGCAAGGAAACATCTGGCCAAACAACGGCACCAATGGGCGAGCAAAGCTCGCCAAAATCATCTGCAAATATTCGGGAGGTATGACGGTTTGCGCTTTTTCCTTTTGATCCTTTCTTGGTCCTTTTTCTGGCACATAGGTGAAAGTGTCGAGCAAAATAAAACGCAGAATTGCCGAACCGTCCGGCCGATCCGCAACTTCCACCAACCGATAACTGTTTGGATATCGTGGATGGGCCAGCCGTTTGGCGCTCGATTTCTTGTCGGTTTCCGTCTCTGCTTTTCTTTTCCGTTCTGGCTTTTCGCGTTCGGGGTCAAGGAGCTTTAAGGCCCGCATTTTAACCCCCAGCAGGGGGCAGGGCAACATTAACTCAACCCTAATTGGCTTACCATCGGCGCCCGAAGTAATCTTCAGGGTCCTTTTAAGAAGCTTCTCTAGTTCCCATCGGGCTACCCCCACTTGGGCCATCCGGATTTCCAACATCCGCTGAACCTCTCGAGAACCAGAAAAACCCTCTGATTGTTTACGACGACGATGGATGCGTCTCTTTAGACGCGAGTGCTTAACGCGAAGAACGCCGTCGTTTAAAACCAAGCTCCCCATATATACGCGAAAATCTGTGATTGGATTCATGCCACCACCGCGAACTCTCATTTTCATTCTCTCTTTCTTGGGGTAATAGTTTTCATGTTTATGCCAAAGAACAAAAACTCCTCTAATGTTTTAGAGGAGGCTGAATTGAACGCTAACAAATTAAAACTAAGATGTCAAATATCTAATGTCGCTAACTTGGCGTGGGCCTGAATGAAGGCCTTGCGCGGCGCGACCTCCGCCCCCATTAGAATGGTAAAAATTTTATCGGCTTCGGCCGCTTCGGTGGCAGTCACCTGCTTGAGCAGGCGTCGTTCCGGGTCCATCGTCGTTTCCCAAAGCTCCTCGGCGTTCATCTCGCCCAGACCCTTGTAGCGCTGAATGGCAAGCTCCCCGGCGCCGGTTTTGAGTTCTCGGCTGACCCGCTCTTTTTCGCGATCGTTATACGCGTATCTTACCGCCTTACCTTTTCTAATCTTGTAAAGCGGCGGCTGAGCGATATAAAGGAAGCCGCCTTCGATAATCGGCTGCAGATAACGATAAAATAGGGTGAGGAGCAGGGTTCGAATGTGCGCGCCGTCCACATCGGCATCGGTCGCGATAACAATTTTATGATAACGTAGTTTTTCCAGATCGAAACTCTCGCCGATAGCCGTGCCTAGAGCGATGACTAAAGCCCGGATTTCTTTCGAGGCCAAAATCTTATCCAAACGGAAACGCTCCACGTTCAAAATCTTGCCGCGCAGAGGCAAAATCGCCTGGATTCGTCGATCGCGACCCTGCTTGGACGTTCCGCCGGCTGAATCTCCTTCGACAATAAACAATTCGGCCTCTTCGGCTTGACGAGTCGAGCAATCAGCCAATTTGCCAGGCAGAGTAAAACCCTCTAGTGCTCCCTTGCGGAGAACGCTATCTTTGGCCGCTTTGGCGGCTTTGCGAGCTCGCAAGGCGAGGGCCACCTTGCCCACAATGGCACGCGCGTCGTCAGGATGCTCTTCCAAAAACAGAGCGAAAGATTCACCAAACATATTTTCCACCGCGCTCCGGACTTCCACGTTACCCAACTTAGCCTTGGTCTGGCCCTCAAATTGAGGGTTGGGCAATTTGGCTGAAATCACCGCCGTCACGCCTTCACGCACGTCCTCGCCAGCAAAAGCCCCGTCAGCTTCCTTCAAAAGATTATTTTTCTTGGCATAATCGTTGAGCGTTCGCGTTAAAGCGGTGCGGAAGCCGGTTAGATGCATTCCGCCTTCTGGTGTAATCGTGTTGTTGGCATAGGTAATCTCCCGTGCCGTAATATCGTCCACGTATTGAAGAGCGATCTCCACTTGAATATCCTGGTCGGTGCGGTCAAGATAAAAAACATTTTTATGGACTGGCTTTTCGCCCTGATTACGAAACTTAACCAACGAGACGATTCCGCCTTCAAAATAAAAAGTCTGCGACGGCCACTCGCCGACCAAATGACTAAGATACAAAACATCGTCCGCGGCCGCCAGCGATTCCGGTTTGGCTAGCCGCGCATCGATCACCCGGACCCGCAAACCTTTAACCAGATAGGCCTGACCCCGCAAATGATTAACCACCCGGCTCCAATCATAAACTAATTCGGAAAATATTTGCCGATCTGGTTTAAACGTCACCACCGTTCCCTGCCGGCCATTGGCGCCGGCCAATTTTTTAACCGGCGCGACCGGCCGGCCACGTTCATAGGCTTGAAAATATTGACCGCCATCCCGATAAACATGCACCCTTAGCCATTCCGACAGGGCATTAACCACTGAAGCCCCAACGCCGTGCAGGCCACCCGAAATCCGGTAGCCCTTGCCTTCAAATTTACCCCCGGCGTGCAGACGAGTCATAACCAACTCTAACGCCGATACCTTGGTTTTCGAATGAACGGCCACCGGAATACCGGCTCCATTATCAGCCACGCGCACGACGTCATCAGGTAACAGGGCCACTTCGATTTCATCACCTCGGCCATTCATCGCCTCATCCCGAGAATTATCAAAAATTTCCACCAGCAAATGGTGGAGACCGTCCGTGCCTGTTGAGCCAATATACATGCCCGGGCGCTTGCGAACGGGCTCCAAACCCTCTAATACCAAAATATCATCGGCGTCGTATTTTTTGGCCATAAATAAGGTGATTTTGAGTCTATTCTAGCACAAATAGACCAAAAATAAAAGCCGCCCGTCGGACTTGAACCGACAACCTACGGTTTACAAAACCGTTGCTCTACCGTTGAGCTAGGGCGGCTAACCGAGACGTTCTCGAACGGCGCGATCGCGGTGTTGGCGAACTTCCGCCAAAAATAGAGAAACGGAACCGGATGTCGAGCTCATTCGAGATAGACGTCGACGACCTAGCCAGTGGTCTAGCTGGGTAAAAATTCGCCGCCCGGCCGAGACTAGCCAATGCAGAGCCGCGATCAGCCACAGGGCCAATAGACGCAAAATCCAAACCGAGCGGGCTAACAAAAAAGAACTAAAAACTTCCAACCCGCGGGCTAAATTGTTTTCCCAAGTCTGCCAGGCGACGCCCGCCGACAAGGTCTGTCGACGTAACCACCACCAAGACGCCAGTAAACTTAGCGAAGAAACAATGACTAATCCGCCAAAAAACCAAATTAAATTCATTAGATTCAGCGCCCGTCGGCGGCGAGCCTAGTTATTTGACCAAGGGAAATCCGCTCACCGAACTTTTGAGTCAGGCGATTAATCAAATCGGCCACCGTCTCATTCGGATTCTTGATGAAGGGTTGGTTCATCAATTCTTCGGTATTAGCAGGGGCCAAAGCGGCCACTTGCATAGCCAGATCAGACGCCAGTTCGAGAAAATCCTCGTGTTTAGCTACAAAATCCGTTTCGGAACGCAACTCCACCAACGCGCCGATCGCTCCCGCGCCGTGGATATAACTAGCAATCGTTCCCGCTCCCAAACGTCGTTCGGCCTTTTTTTCGGCCAAGGACGCGCCGCGAGATTTCAAAATCTCGAGCGCTCCGTCAATCTGACCACCAGCCTCGGTCAAAACCTCCCGGCAAACCGCCAGAGAAACGCCGGTACGTTCGCGCAATTCTTTAATAATCGAAAGATCAACAGTTGCTTTTTTATTTTTAGGCATTGTTTTGCGCGGAATTGGGCAAAGTTGAGGCCTCGGCCGCCTTGGGCGCGGGGGCGCTCGCCCGACCAGCCGCGTAAGCTTCGGCTAAGCGTCCGACCAAAAAATCAATCGTGCTTTGACTGCGGTCGTTGCCCACAATTGGGTAATCAATCAGGTTGATGTCGCAATCGGTATTAGCCACGGCGATTACTGGAATTTTCATCTTTTTGGCTTCAGCTACGGCAATCATTTCCTCTCCGCTATCCACCACCACCAACGCCGCGGGCAGGCCAGCGCGTAGCGGCTTGAGCGCCAAAAAGAATCTCTCCAGATCGCGCCGTTCCTTCTCCAGCTTGGCCCAGTC
>CAYWTW010000027.1:0-10109 GCA_964461325.1 uncultured Candidatus Saccharibacteria bacterium
TTTTTCATCATTACACTCTACTACCGAGTGTCCTAATTGATTACGGAATGGGCCGTAGAAATCGTTTCTGCGCTTAGGTTTTTCAGGTCTTTTACAGGAGGATTGTCATGGCGGGTCAAAATTCTGTCGCCGGCGATCGCGAGGTTTATTACGTAATTGATGGGAAGCTATTGGAGCTCAAGAGGCAATTGAGGCAAAAGGGTGGTTATCCGTTTGACCTTACTCTGCTTGAACGTAGCCTCCAAAACCTGATCGAGGGCCGGTTCCCGCAACTGGCGGGTGGTACTAGCTCGGTCGTTTTTAGTCCCGGTGTTTGCGAGAAGGTTTTCGCGCTCTTGGATTTGAGTTCCGAAGTGTTGAAGCACCTCTGGGTTCCACCCGTCGCTGGTTTCTGGGACGTCTACGCTCCCAAAGTAGTCACTCCCGACCGTGTTATCGCCGCGATGCGCAGAGCAGGAATCACTGTTTGGACCTGGACCGGTGGTACTGTGGACGAGTGTATTGCCCACAACGACCGCGATCCCGGCAGCGGTGCTTACCGAGTCCGTTTCCTGGCCAACGTCGAAGCCGACCCCGAATTTGCCAAAAGATCAGCAAATGATTTGGCCGAGCTCGGCTACCGGGGTATTACCTTGACCGAGCGTCTGTTACTGGAGTTGGCGTTCTTTCTCGCGACTAAGGAGAACAACGACGACCTCAATCAACGCCATCTTGATGGCAAAAACGTGACGCTCTGTGCCGGCTCTCGCGACTCTGGCGGCGACGTCCCGCGCGTGTACTGGCATTCGACGGGCCGCGGGGTCTACGTCGATTGGTGCAGCGTTGATTATGCCTCCCTGGATCTCCGTTCTCGTCTCGCAGTTGAGTACACTTGTAACTAGAGACTTGTACCATTGCCCCCGATCAGCCAAATGACTGGTTGGGGGCGCTTTGTGTAAAATTATTTTGGGTTATTAAACCGACTTCGCTCAGTGTGAGGTAACGGTTTACCCACTGCTAGAAACTGCTTGCCCCACCCTAGCGAGTTCATACTCGGCACATTGCTCCCAAGGAGGAGTAAACACAGATAGTTTTGCCTGTTTTTTCAAGCAAGGTTGTCGGTGCGATTGACGGGGTGGGGCAAAAGACGATCTCGCAACTCGGATGGTAACGCGTTCTACGTCAACTGGAACGATGGGAAGTTCAACGTCAACTACTGGAATCGTGGCGATGCCAATCCGCGGGGCGGTATCTGTCCAGCAGTTCCTCAAACTTGATTCTTTTATTCTCACGACCCGCTGCGTTGCGTCGGGCCGTTCTTTTTAACCGACCAAATGCTTGCCTTTTTTGAGGCAACGGGTGCAGAGAAGGAGGCGCTCGCCGGCGGGCGACTTGCCCCATTGGAGATTGGGGTATTTGCGTTTCTTGCCTGTCGGGTTGAATTTGGTGGCCCGGACGCGATTGGAGTACCCGCCAGCCACGAGACTGCCCTTGGCGCACAGATGGCATTGTTTCATAAGGCCTGTATGCTAACATACCCGGAGCTAACTCGCAATAAATTTTAAAATGGAGGCCATCGTTTTAATTATCATTCTGATTTTTGCCGTTGTCATCCACGAAGTGGCTCATGGCGTGGCGGCCGACGCCTTGGGCGACCCCACGGCTCGCTTGGCCGGCCGCCTGACTTTGAATCCGCTTCAGCACCTCGACTGGTTCGGCTCCGTGATCGTGCCCGGCCTGCTCGCTTTGAGCGGAACAGGAGTCGTGTTTGGCTGGGCTAAACCCGTGCCTTACAATCCGTTCAATTTGCGCGGTGGCCGCTGGGGGCCGATGATCGTGGCCGGCGCCGGCCCGGCCGCCAATCTGGTCTTGGCTCTTATCTTCGGTCTCGTGGTGCGTTGGGCGCCGCTGGCGGAATCCGCGTTGGGCGTCTTGGCGGTGGTGGTGGTGACGAACGTCGTGCTCGCGATTTTCAATCTCATTCCCGTGCCGCCGCTCGATGGTTCAAAAATTTTGTCTGGCCTTTTGCCATATCGTTATCAGCCCTTGGCCGAGACTGCCAACCTTTGGTCATTCGGTCTGGTTTTGGTGGCGGTGTGGTTGCTCTGGCCCCTGATTAGCTGGTTCGCTTTATATTTATCCGCCTTATTGATTGGTCCCGAAACGTTGATCTCGGCCATCAACAACTTCTTCCAGCGTTAGGCCGCTTGCCTTTTGTCGGGCCTATGTTAGATTAGGCGGACAATTTGTTTTATGCCGACAATTAATCAATTGGTCAGGAAGCCCCGCCAGCGCCACGTTCGCAAGTCGCGCTCGGTGGCTTTGGCGCACGGTTTCAACACTCTCAAAAACCGGCCGGTGTTTTATCCGGCGCCGTTCAAGCGCGGCGTGTGCGTGCAGGTTAAAACCACGACCCCCAAAAAGCCGAACTCGGCGGTGCGCAAGATTGCCCGCGTTCGTTTGAGTAACGGCGACGAAGTGACGGCCTACATTCCCGGCATTGGCCATAATCTCCAAGAGCACTCGGTGGTGATCATTCGCGGCGGGCGGGTCAAAGACTTGCCCGGCGTGCGGTACCACATCGTGCGCGGCGTGCTCGACGCGAGCGGCGTGGAGAGCCGCCGCCAGGGTCGGAGTCTCTACGGCGCCAAGCGCCCGAAGGCCGAGAAATAATTTTTTATGCGCCGGAAAATCAAATTCGCGCCCCGTCGCCAGCCCGATCTGACTTATCAATCCGAGTCGGTCGCGCGCTTGATTAATTACGTTATGGAGCGGGGCAAGCGCGGAACGGCCAGCCGGATCGTCTATCAAGCATTAGATCGAGCGGCCGCGGAGTTGAAACGTCCGGCGCTGGAGGCGCTGGAGGCCGCCATCAATAATGTCGCGCCGACGGTGGAGTTGCGTTCGCGCCGCGTCGGCGGGGCCAACTACCAGATTCCTTTTGAAGTCAGCGCGGCCCGGCGTTTGACGCTCGCGCTGAAGTGGATGATCGAAGCGGCCGTGGCGCGCCGCGGCAAGCCGATGGCGGAACGTTTGGCCGAAGAGTTGGTGGCCGCGACCAAAAATGAGGGCGAAGCCATTCGCCGACGGGAGAACGTTCACAAAATGGCCGAAGCCAATCGGGCCTTCGCTCACTTTGCCCGTTCAGCCACTCGTCCGCGTCAACCGGTTTTGCCTCGGACGGTTAAATAACGATGTCCGCCGATTACCCTCTGCCCCGGGTTCGCAATATTGGCGTCATCGCCCACATCGACGCCGGCAAGACGACGGTGACGGAGCGGATTCTTTTCTATACTGGCGTGTCGCACAAGATTGGCGAGGTTCATGAGGGGAGTACGGTGATGGATTGGATGGAGCAGGAGCGGGAGCGCGGCATTACCATTACCGCCGCCGCCACCACGGCTTTTTGGCAACCGACCGACGACCCCAACCCCGAAGCCAAGGTTAAATTAAATATTATTGATACGCCCGGGCACATTGATTTTACTATCGAGGTCAAACGTTCGCTCCGCGTGCTCGACGGGGCGGTGGTGGTGTTTGACGGCGTGGCTGGCGCCGAGCCGCAGTCCGAAACCAACTGGCGGTATGCCGATGATTACGCCGTGCCGCGCATTTGCTTCGTGAATAAGCTCGATCGGACCGGCGCGTCCTATGAACGTTCTTTTCAGTCCATTCTCGAACGCCTTTCGCCCAAGGCGGTTAAGTTGCAGATTCCCGATGGGCACGAGGACCAATTCCATGGCGTGATTGACCTGTTGGCGCGCCAATATATCACTTTTGGTGGCGCGCGCGGCGAAAAAATGGAACGCTTGCCGGTACCCGAATCTCTGCGCGCAGAGATGGAGCGGGAGCGGGCGACGTTGGTTGAAAAAATTGTTGAGCACGATGACGCCGCGATGACGGAATATCTCGAAGGGCGGGAAGTTCCGGAGGCGCGCTTGCGAGAGATTTTGCGTCGCGCCACCATCGCCAACAAAATTTTCCCGGTCTTTTGCGGCTCGGCTTTGAAGAATAAAGGCGTCCAGACGATGCTCGATGCCGTGGCCCATTATTTGCCCTCGCCAATGGATGTGCCGGCCGCGCGGGCGACCGATCCGGATACTGGCGCCGAGGTGGAGATTAAAACCGACGAGCAGGCGCCGCTCGCGGCTCTGGCCTTCAAGAACGCGGCCGACCCCTTCGTCGGGTCGTTAACTTTTTTTCGCGTCTACACGGGCCATTTGGAATCCGGTTCCTATATTTTGAACACGCGGACGGGCAAGCAGGAACGCGTGAGTCGGATCGTGCGTCTGCACGCCAACGAACGCCAAGAGGTCAAAGAGATTTGGGCGGGCAACATCGCCGCGGCCGTCGGCCTGAAAGACACGAAGACCGGCGACACGCTGTGCGACCCCAAGCACCCGGTTTTGCTTGAGGGGATTGATTCGCCGGAGCCGGTTATTTCGCTGCGGGTCGAGCCGAAAACCAAGGCCGACCAAGAGAAAATGAGTTTGGCTTTGCGAAAGCTTTCAGATGAAGACCCGACTTTCCGCGTGAAGGGTGATGAGGAAACGGGGGAAACCATCATTTCGGGCATGGGCGAACTGCATCTCGAAATTTTGGTTGACCGGATGAAGCGGGAGTTTAACGTTGAGGCCAACGTCGGCAAGCCGCAGGTGGCTTACCGCGAGACGATCACGGGCGAATCCGAGGTGGAGCACAAACACATCAAGCAGTCTGGTGGCCGCGGCCAATACGGTCACGTCAAGATTCGTCTCAAGCCGTTGGCGGCTTTGGAACCGGGGGCCAAGATCTCGAAGAACGTTCATCGGGACGATCATTTCGAATTCATCAACTCCATCAAGGGCGGCATTATCCCGCAGGAATATATTCCGGCGGTGGAGAAGGGGGTGCGCGAGGGTCTCGACCGAGGCGTGGTGGCCGGTTTCCCCTTGGTCGACGTTTCGTGCGAGTTATTCTATGGCTCCTATCACGAGGTAGACTCGTCGGAGTTGGCGTTCAAGCTCGCCGCTTCGATGGCCGTTCAAGAAGCCGCGCGCCGGGCCAAGCCCGTGCTTCTGGAGCCGGTGATGAAGGTGGAAGTCGTGACGCCGGAAAAGTTTATCGGTGACGTAACTGGCAGTCTTTCTAGCCGTCGTGGTCAGATTGAGGGGACGGAGGATCGTGGTTTGGCCAAGGCGGTGCGGGCCCGCGTGCCGCTCTCCGAGATGTTTGGTTATATGACGACGCTCCGCTCGATGACGGAGGGTCGGGCCTCGTTTACCATGGAGTTTGATCAATACGCCATTATTCCACCAAATGTGGCCGAGAAAATTGTGGCCGCGCGCAAATAATCATGAAAATATTTTTTATTTTAGCCGTTTTTTTATTGTCGGCGTCCCTTAGTCATGCTCAAACGCGTGAGAAAGAGGAGAGGCCCTTGGAGTTAAAGTCGACGGAGAAGGTGACCGTTAGTTCCGTCAATAAAAAAATGTATTTAAACGACACGGAGGTCAGAATAAATCCAGCCGACGCCGTGATGAAAATCCAGCAAAAAACAGAGATGAAGCCAAGCCAAATTGAGATTTACTCTAAGTCGCAGCCCGCGGGTGAGAAAGTCCCTACCTATCGAGCCACGACCCAGCGACAAGCCAGACTTTTTGGCCTTTTTAACGTTAAAGTGGAAGAAAAGGTCGAAGTTAATGCCCTCGATGGCTCGGTTAGTGAAGTGAAAACTCCGTGGTGGAGTTGGCTATCTTTCTAAGCGGGAAATTCAAAACCTTGTTGACCGGCGAGAGGCCGTCTGTTAGTATGTTGATTCCTAAGCTTTTAAGGATTTATCAATAAAATAATTTTAAAATTATGGCAGAAAAATTTGATCGCAGTAAGCCGCACGTGAACGTTGGTACCATTGGCCACGTTGACCACGGCAAAACTACCTTGACGGCCGCCATCCTTCACGCGTTGAAGCTGTCGGGTAAGAATGTTAAGGAAAAGAAGGTGGACGAGATTGATAGCGCGCCGGAAGAGAAGGCGCGGGGGATTACGATTGCTTTGTCGCATAATGAATACGAGACCGACAAGCGCCACTACGCGCACATCGATGCTCCCGGCCATGCCGACTACATCAAAAATATGATTACCGGCGCCGCCCAAATGGACGGAGCCATTATCGTGGTGGCCGCGGTGGACGGCGTGATGCCCCAGACTCGCGAGCACATTCTTTTGGCTCGGCAGGTCGGCGTGCCGCGGATCATCGTTTTTCTCAACAAGTGCGACATGGTGGACGACCCGGAATTGATTGATTTGGTGGAAACGGAAGTCCGCGAATTGTTGACCAAATACGAATACGACGGAGATAACGCGCCGGTCGTTCGTGGCTCGGCCTTGAAAGCTCTCGACGCTACCAGCGCGGACGACGAACACGTCAAAAAAATTCTCGATCTGACTAAGGCGCTCGACGAATACATTCCCGAGCCCCAGCGCGAGGTTGATAAACCTTTTCTAATGCCGATTGAAGACATCTTCTCGATTGAAGGCCGTGGGACGGTGGTAACGGGTCGGATCGAACGCGGCAAAGTCAAAGTGGGGGAAGAGGTTGAGATTATCGGTCTTAAGGATACGGCCAAGAGTACGGTCACGGGTATCGAAATGTTCAACAAGTCGCTGGATGAAGGCATCGCCGGTGACAACGCCGGTGTTTTGCTCCGCGGCATCAAAAAAGAAGATATCACGCGCGGCCAAGTCTTGGCCAAGCCGGGCAGCGTGACGCCGCATACCGAGTTTGAAGCCGAGGTCTATATCTTGAAAAAGGAGGAAGGCGGACGACACACGCCCTTCCTGACGGGTTACAAGCCCCAATTCTACATCCGCACGACCGACGTGACGGGAGAAGTAACTCTGCCGGAAGCGACGAAGATGGTTATGCCGGGCGACACCATCAGCTTCAAGGTTAAACTGGTGGCGCCGGTAGCCCTTGAAGAGAAACAGCGTTTTGCTATCCGCGAAGGCGGTCACACGGTGGGAGCCGGCGTGGTCTCGAAGATTGTCGCCTAGTTAAATCTGATTTATGGCCGCCGCCGCGACAAACAAAAAAAAGAGCGCCGAAACGAGCGGCGACGGGGCGGTTCAAAAAATCAGAATCCGTGTTTCTGCTTATGAAAACAAAGTTCTCGACGCGAGCGTTAAGCAGATCGTAGATACGGCCATTCGTTACGATGGAGTGGTGGAGGGGCCGATTCCACTTCCGACCGAGATTAAAAAATATACCGTTAATCGCAGTTCCTTTGTCCACAAGAATGCTCGGGAACAATTCGAGATGAGAATCCACAAGCGGTTGATCGACATTCTCAATCCGGGCCAGAAGATTATCGAGAGCTTAACCAATTTGCACCTACCTTCGGGCGTAAACATCGACGTCAAGATGCTCTAAACCGCAATTATGTTGCGTCAATTCAAAATTACCAAACATGAAGTTTATTCTAGGACGAAAAAAGAGGATGTTGCAGATATTTACGCCCGCCGGAGCGGCGGTTCCGGTGACCGAAGTGGAGGCCGGTCCGCTGGTGGTGACGGCTCTGCGGACTAAAGCGCGCGACGGTTACGAAGCGATCCAATTTGGCTTTGAACCAGTCGACGACCAGCGGCGTTTTCGCGTTCAACGCGAGTGGCGCGTCGAACACGGCGCCCTGCCCGAAGTTACCGTCGGCCAAGAACTGACGGTGGCTGGTTTTGCTCCTGGAGACGAGGTGGCGGTCAGTGGTACGTCTAAGGGGCAGGGTTTTCAGGGCGTGGTTAAACGCCACGGCTTTGCCGGTGGTTCTCGGACTCATGGCCAAAAGCACAGCGAGCGGGAGCCGGGATCGATCGGTGGCGGCTTGCGAACGCGAGTGCCTAAAGGCATGCGCATGGCTGGCCGGATGGGCGGCGAGCGCGTAACGGTCAAGGGTTTGCGCGTGGTGCAGGTCGATGAAGCCAATCGTCGGCTGCTGATCGCCGGCGCCCTTCCCGGTCGGCGGGGGACCGTTTTGGAGATTCGCGTTGATTAAATCTGCATATGTCAACAAAAACACCTAAAACCAAAACGGATGAACAATTGCTAGCCAAGGTCTACAACTTGGCTGGCGAAGTGGTGGGCGATTTGGCTCTGCCGACCAAATTGTTTGCTCGGCCGTGGAATGCCGATCTCGTGCACCAAGTGACGATGGCGATGGCGGCCAATCTCCGCCACAACAAGGCCGCCGTTAAAAATCGAGGAGAGGTCTCGGGCGGCGGCCGCAAGCCTTGGCGCCAGAAAGGTACTGGCCGAGCGCGTCACGGTTCTAGCCGCTCGCCGCTGTGGCGCAAAGGCGGAGTAACGCACGGCCCAACGGCGGAACGCGATTATGCCCAGAAAGTGAGTAAAAAAATGGGTCGCGCGGCTTTGGCGGCCGTGCTATCTCAAAAGTGGCGGGACGGCGAGATTATTTTTGTAGATGACTTGGGGGCGGTGGCCGGCAAGACTAAGGCCGCGCGGCAGGTTTTGGAGCGTCTGGCCAAGGTGGAGGGCTTTCGCCAGTTGGCTTACCGGCGCGGCCGTCGGGCGCTGGTGGCCGCGCCGGAGCTTTCGACCGCGATTGCTCGAGGTTTTCGTAATTTGCCGACCGTCGATTTGGCCGAAATTCGCAATTTGAATCCGTTGCAAGCCATGCGTTCACGTTACCTCGTTCTCTCCGGGCCGCAGGCCAGTGTGGAAATTTTAGTCAAAAGAATTTAAAAAATTTTATGTCGCGCTTGGGTCAAAAATTGCGGGATGAACGTTGGGTGATTATCCGGCCGTATCTTACGGAGCGGGCGACAGCGATGGCCGCCAACGCTAAGCACCCGGTTTACGCTTTTTTGGTGGAAACGTGGGCGACGCGCGCGAGTGTGGCCGCGGCGTTCAAGGCAATTTATGGTATTAAGCCGCAACGCGTCAATATGATTAATAGCCCGGAGCGGCGCCTGATGGCGCGCGGTCGGGTTGGGCATCGACCGGGTTTTAAAAAAGCGTTGGTGGCGCTGAAAGCTGGCGAAAAAATCGATTTTGTGTAGATTTAATTTTTAATTATGGCCGTTAAAAGATTCCAACCTCGTAGTCCTAGCCGTCGCCAAATGAGCGTGCTTAAATTCCGCGACTTGTTGTCTGGTGATCGTCCGACCAAAAAACTGACCAGCGGTTTCCGTCGTTCGCAGGGACGCAATAGTTTTGGTCGCATTACTACGCGGCATAAGGGCGGTGGTCACAAACGGCGATATCGCGACCTCGACTTTCTATACGCCAAGCGCGATATTTCGGCTAAAGTAGAAACAATCGAATACGACCCGAATCGTAGCGGTTTCATTGGTTTAGTCCTGTACGCCGATGGCGCTCGCGCTTACCACCTGTTGCCGGCTGGCGTTCGGGTTGGCGACCAAATCATCGCCGCCGAGAAGGCCGAACCTCGTCCGGGTAATCGCCTGTCTCTCGCGCATATTCCCATTGGCGCCCAAGTTTACAATCTGGAGAGCCAGCCGGGTTCTGGCGCTCGTCTGGTGCGTTCGGCGGGAGTTTTCGCCGAAGTGCTTTCGAACGACGCCGGTTACGTTTCCGTTCGTCTTCCGTCGTCGGAGGTTCGTCGTCTGCCCGAGTCTTGCTGGGCGAGCATCGGCGCCGTCTCGAATGATGAGCACCGTCTGGTTAATTATGGCAAGGCCGGTCGTTCGCGGTGGAAGGGGATTAGACCGACCGTTCGCGGCACGGCGATGAATCCGGTGGATCATCCGCACGGCGGTGGCGAAGGACGCCAAGGCCGCGGCCATCGTCGCCAGCGAACAATGTGGGGCAAGCCGGCGGGCAAAGGCCAAAAAACTCGACGGGCCAAAAAATATTCCAATCATTTAATTGTTTCTCGACGAACCCCGAAGCGGAAGAATAAATAAAAATTAATTCCAGCTAGAAAAACTAGAAAAATCGGCCACTAGCTGTGGCCGGTTTTTAGTTATTTCTGCTATAATCCCTCCCATATGACAAACATAATTTCATTACTCTCCCTCCTCCTCGCCTCCCTCTCCCCCCTTTCCCCCTCTCCCTCCCTCGCCCCCACCGAACTCACCCGCGTCACCCCCACCGCCACCCTCCACACTCTGCTCCA
>CAYWTW010000028.1:0-9956 GCA_964461325.1 uncultured Candidatus Saccharibacteria bacterium
AGAAACGGAAAGACCGAAAGTGCCTTTGTTCACGGTAATATCACGAGCCACAATATCAACCGTCGGGCTACTAGCGTTTAAAACCACCAAGACCGCCTCTATGCAAACGCCACGATTGTCTTCACATTGAAGACGCTCCATCCGCACCGTGGCCCAGTCGAGTGGGCCACCCGGCTCAATATCAATCCCCGATTGAGGGGGCAAACCGGCCGTATGCCGGAAAATACTATCCGTGATCACTATGTCCCGACCAGAAATAACCGAGATTCCCTGACGACCGCAATAATCGGTAGCAATATTTTTGATAGTCACATTCGTCGACGGCACACGAGACGGCGAACGGGTCGGTAAAATGGTGATGCCATCGCCTTCCGTACGTTCAAATTTTGTCCCATCTACAACCACATTGGTACCGCCAATAATCTCGAGCAGGGCGCGATATTCACTCCATTGACTTGGGTGCACTGGTCGCTGTTCGCCTCTAATCAATCCGCCTAAAATCGTAACGTTCTGACAACCGTCACAGGCCAACGGCGGATAACGCGGATTGTCGTCTAAGTCCGGCCCACCAGTCATATCCGAAGGCAAAACTTGGATAATTGCCGAGCGCAAATCGAATGTGATATCAGAAGGAATTTTGATACCGTTGGGTCGGACCCGATAGATTCCCGGTGGCAATTCGCAAACCGCTCCAGACGTCTCGGCGCATTGGTTGAGCCAGCTTTGCAAATAATCGGTATTATCCATTTCCGCTGGCGTTGATTTGGGACAAGCGCGCGGCACGCTCTTATTTAACCAAGAAGCCGACTGGCTAGAGCCGTTGATGAGATTAATCAATTGAGTCAAATCTTGGACATTGATTGCTCCACTCCGGTTGATATCGGCTTGATAGGCCGAGCAAGACCCCGAATGGTTCAAACAATCTATTAACGCAGTTAAATCCTGGCTGTTGGTGGTACTGCTTTGATTGACGTCACCCGGCAAAGAACCGAGGCAAACTTCGGTATTCGAAGGAAAATGTTTAATGGTCGTTCGCGCCGGTGAGGGCAAGGAAGAAGAGAGGGTCAAGGTTAAAATTTTGGCCGCCTCACCAGACGCTCCTGACACGGCCGAAGTTATGACCGGAGGGGTCATCAATCCGTTAGGTCCGGCAACCGTTAGGCCAAATTGAGTCGCCGCCACATCGCTGGGCCAAGGGACGGGAGAATGAAGTTCAACCCGCATCACACTCGACACCGGGTTACGGGCATCAATGGAGAGATGGGGTGGGATAGAGGCGGTGATCGAAGGGCTGGGCAAAGACGCCAACAACAAGGCCAAGGTTTGAAATAAGTGGGCAAACGGATTAAGAGGAGACATAAATGCAAAATTTATAAAATGCGGTTAACGCTTATTGATTAATCGTCTCGCGGCCACGGTGATTGCCTCAACACTCAAACCATAGTGTTCGATCAACTCGCCCGGCGTGCCCGATTGGCCGAATTCATCGTCGGCACCAAGACGCGCGAGGGGCTTAGGCAGGTGCTCCGAGAGCCACTCGGCTACCGCGCCGCCGAGACCGCCAGCGCGCTGATGCTCTTCAACCGTTAAAACCGCCTTGGCCTCACGGGCTACCACCCTCAACGTCTTTTCATCAAGAGGTTTGACGGTGTGCATATTTGTCACCGTCGCCGCAATCCCCTCTTTGGCTAAGAGTTTGGCCGCCTGCAAAGCGTTATAGACCATCGTGCCGCAGGCAATGATGGCCAATTCGGGTTCTGGCGGAATGTAAAGCAAATTGGCTTCGCCGATTTTGAATGGTGATTTGTCGGTGGTAAGAACGGGTGATTTTTCGCGCCCGAGACGCAAATAAACCGGGCCGCGGTGCTTGGCCACAGCAAGCGTCGCGCGCGCGGCCTCAAGAGAATCGGCGGGAACGATCACTGTCAGCCGCGGAATCACGCGCGTGATGGCAATATCTTCAAGAGCTTGATGTGTGCCGCCATCAGGACCGACAGACACTCCGGCGTGCGAACCAACAATTTTGACGTTCTGGTTGTTATAACAAATCGTCGTGCGGATTTGCTCCCAATTGCGCCCGGGACTAAACATCGCGTAGGAAGACAGAAAGGGGATTCTACCCATCGCCGCCATTCCCGAGGCCACGGCGGCCAAATTCTGCTCCGCCACGCCCATTTCCACAAAACGTTCGGGGAATTTGTCGCGAAAGATGTGCATTTGAGTTGACTCGGTGAGGTCGGCACAGAGACCAACCACCCGCTCATCGGCCTCAGCCGCGGCGAGCAACCCGCGTCCAAACCCCTTCCGGATCGGCTCCTGCTCCACCCCCAACTCAAACAGATGGGGATTCAACTTTTGTTCGGGGTTTATGTAATTACCCATACTCGTTTTATTTTACCATATTCTACAATTAATTTTATGTCCCCCATCCTTATCATTTATCAACAACGCCAAAATCCTACCAACTTATTGCGATAGCAATTATTTGGTATAATTTTGAAAATGCGGATTTATAGTCCAACCAAACAAAAAATTCTTCTACTGCTAGCTGGGGGGCTGGTGCTTGGCTTGCGCAAACACACTCCGGGCCAACAAATTAAGCTAGCCAAAAATCTGGCTAAAGATTGGCGACAAATCGACCGCCAATATTTGTACCGTTGCCTACGAGAATTTCGAGACAATCGATTAATAAGTTATCGCGAAGATCAAAACGGCGATACAGAAATTGTTCTTAACGAGACAGGTAAACAAAAAATTCTCCGATTTGATCTGGATAAATTAAAAATCGCTAAACCAACCCGATGGGACGGAAAATGGAGGGTGGTTATTTATGACGTACCTGAAAAACTTAAAGTCGGACGCGAGACCTTGAGAGCTAAATTGAAAGAATTAGGATTCCATGAGTGGCAAAAATCAGTTTTTGTCCATCCATATCCCTGCCGCGATCAAATTGATTTTGTGGCGGAAGTGTTCGAACTCAGAAACTACATCCGATACGCAGAACTTATCAATCCAACAAACGAAGCAGAGCTGAAACTAAAATTCAAACTCTAAAATAAACCGAGTAAATGCGATAGCAATTAGTTGGTTCTAAAAATGCGACCATGGTTTAAAGTTCAACCAAAAACCAAGATAAACGTAATTAAAATAAATGGCTGGACTAAACCAAGCAAAAACAAAAGCCGTGGAACAAAGTTTTGAGTGTTTTTTTCCTTCTAGCCAAAAAGCAAACAAAACGGCAATAGTATAAATAACGTAGGGATAAAAAAAGAATCCGTCGTCTTGTTTTTGGCCATAAATATTAAAAAACAAAAAATCTAAAACACCGAAATGCAACAAAAGAAGTAAGATAATATAGCTGGCCGAAATAGTCTGACAAGCAACAAAACGAACGTTTAACTTAATTTTTTTATTCATTTTCGCTTTTGATATATTCCAAACTAAATGACTTTAGACAGAAGAGTTGTTAAGTATGACGAAACACTGAAAAGAAGATAAAACAAAACCCAAGTTAATATTATTAAAATAACAACTCTTAACAATTTCAAACTAACTCCGTTATTCATAACAAACTCCGGCATTGTCCTATAAAGCAACCAAAAAATGAGGGCTAAAATTAAAACAGATACAGCAATCACCACATAACCTATGCTGGTATCGGCCAAGGCTAAAAAATAAATGCCGGGTAATTGAAGCACGGGAACACTCAAAACTGAAAAAATTATAATTAACAAGCCATATATAAGAACAAATTTTTTAAAAGATATCTTTTTTTTCATGCAATTGTTTGTTTTTATTTAATTAATTACTAATTATTCATGCTCGCTTTGAATGCGGCCCCAGAGGGTCCGCAGGTCGTTTAAGGCGAATTTGGCTTCTGTCGCGTTCGGCGGTTTGCCGTGCCACTCGGGCCGACGTTCGAACTCGGCCACCCCCTTGCCGGGAATGGTGTGGGCCAAAATAACCGTCGGTCTGCCAAACACGGCCTTGGCCTCCCCCACCGCGGCGTTAATCGCCTCAAAATTGTGGCCATCGATCTCGATCACGTGCCAATTAAACGCCTCCCACTTGGCCCGCAAGGGCTCAAGCGGCATCACATCTTCCGTAAAGCCATCAATCTGGATATTGTTGCGATCGACAATGGCGATCAGATTATGAAAGCCCTCGCGGCCAGCGAGCATTATTGCTTCCCAGGAATTACCCGTGTTGAGTTCTCCGTCGGACATCAGACAGTAAAAAAAACGCTCGCTCGAACGGCCGTGGTCCAAGCGATCAGCCAAGGCCATCCCCACCGCTTGTGATAAACCCGAGCCGAGCGGGCCAGAACTCGTCTCCAGCATCGGCAACCAATCGCGATGCGGATGACCCTGCAGACGCGTGCCGAATCGTCGCAAAGTCTTCAATTCCTCGACTGGAAAGTAACCAGCATGAGCCATCGTGGCGTAAAGCACCGGGCAAATGTGACCGTTGGAAAGCACCACTCGATCACGCTCGGGCCAATCTGGTTTTTTCGGATCATGTTTGAGTAAATGAAAATAAAGAGCGGTAAAAATATCAGTCATGCCGAGTGGGCCAGCCGTGTGGCCAGAGCCGGCAGTAACGAGCATCTCGATAATTGAGCGGCGAATCTCATTCGCCTTTTTTTCCAAAAATTTTATTTTATCGTCGTGAAGATGCATAGCTTTCAAATGGTTTGAAGCAGGCGGAGAACGTTCAGCGGGTCGGACGATTGCCAGATAGCCGAACCAACAACCAATCTGTCGGCCCCGGCCGCCAAACAACGTCGTCCCGTCTCGCCATTTACTCCCCCGTCGATAGAAATCTTAACACCGGGATATCTTGTTCGCAAAAATTGCACTCGAGAAATTACCGCTTCTTCAAACGGCTCGCCGTGTTGGCCAAGACGCTTAATCCCCATTAATTGAACGGCCTTCACCCGCGTCAAAAACTCCGCCAATGACTCAAGCGGCGTCTCGAGCAAAATTGCCAATCCGATCTCCACGTGTTCACTGGCTTGATTCAAAATTTCATTCAAATGTTCGGTTGATTCCGGATGAATGAGCAGACGATCGGCCACCCGAAGCCAATCGGTCAAATCTTTTTCAGGTTGTTCGACCATTAAGTGAATTTCGATTTTAATTTTGCCATCAAGCGCTTGCAGTTGCTCGGCGCCCTGCCAAGTATAACCGGCGACGAACAAGCCGTCAGCCACATCAAGGTGGACCCAATCACTCAAACCTTCTAGTAAAGCCACGCGCTCACGCACGACGGCAAAATCATGGCTGACGATAGCGGGAATAATTTCGGCCATAAGATAATTTAAAATTCGTGGGTCGGGGGCGATAATTTGTAATCTAATTTAGCGATTCGACGAATGTGCCGATCGGCGCCGGAAAAAGCGGTCCCAAGCCACATATCTACGACTAATTCGGCCTCGACCGCGGTGAGAAAACGCGCGCCGAGAGACAAAATATTGGCATTATTGTGCTCGCGGCTCAAACGAATGATGTCTTGCGGGCCGCCGTAATAGACAGCCGCGCGAACTTTCTTATAACGATTGGCGCACATCGCCTCGCCTTGCCCAGACCCGCCAAAGACCAGGCCGCGAGCATTCTCCGGATCAGCCGCTACCTGCTGGGCCACAATATCAACAAAATCTGGATAATCATCGCGCGGCGACTCGACAAACGCGCCCTCGTCATAAACCGTCAAACCTTTTTCCTGAAGATGGCGCTTAAGCGACTCCTTCAACTTAAACCCCGCGTGATCCGCGCCAAGATAGATTTTCATTCCCGTTAGAATTGCCCGGTTTTGATCACGTGATCGACAAGGGTATGGGTGTACCCCATCTCATTGTCGTACCAGGCGAGAATTTTGACGAGGTTGCCGTCAACCACGCGGGTGAATTTGAGGTCGGCGATTGAGGCATAAGGGCTAGCCACAATGTCTTGCGACACCAATTCTTCCTCCGTCACCGTGAAAATATTTTTCCAACGCGGTTCGGCGGCGGCCGCCTTCAACAACTGATTAACCTCCTCGACGGAAGTTCGGCGCTTGGCGAGAAAAGTGATGTCGGCAATCGAGCCGGTAAGCACCGGCACACGGAGCGCGATACCGTCAAAACGATTAACCAGCGACGGTACGGCCAGGGTGACGGCCACCGCGGCTCCCGTCGTCGAGGGCACGATATTGACGGCCGCGGCCCGGCCGCGACGGTAATCCTTGGCATCGGGCGCGTCCACCAGTTTCTGGGTCGCGGTGTACCCGTGAACGGTCGACAGCATTGCTTTTTCGATCCCGATCGTCTGATTCATAATCTCGACCACCGGACTAGCCGAATTGGTGGTGCAAGAAGCATTGGAAGTAATTTGGCAAGTAGCCAAACGATCTTCGTTAATCCCCATGAGAACCGTCGCTCCGCCAATCCCCGGCGGCGGCTCTCCCTTAACCGGCGCGGAAATCACGACCTTGTGCGCGCCGGCGTCAATATGCAACTTCGCTTTTTCGTAAGTCTCGAACACGCCGGTCGCTTCGACCACAACCTCTACTCCCAAATCACGCCACGGTAAATTCTGCGGTTCACGTTCCTGCCTAAAAATAATTGCCTGTCCGCCAACTATCAACTGGCCATCGCGTGCCTCGACCGTTTGATCGAAACGGCCGTAGGCACTATCGTATTTTAATAAATAAGCTAAATTGTTAATCTCGCCGAGATCGTTCACCGCGACGATTTTTATTTCTGGCCGTTTAATCGCAATCCGCAGAAAAGCTCGTCCGATGCGACCCAATCCGTTAATCGCTACTTTGACTTGACGCATATACCAAAATTTTAACATCCGCGCCAAAACAAAAAAAGGGCTCGAAGGGGCCAATACCCTTCGAGCCGAGAAGCTACGGCCGTGACGCACGGCCGCCGAAGAAGATTAATTAGAGAACAATCCTCTGTCAGGATACACGACCAGATTTTACTGTCAAGCGCTTGTGGATAAGGGGGCCAACGCTATTTTAAGGCTTTTTTTAGTAAGGATTCCAAAATTTGGGGATTGGCCGAGCCTTTGGAAAGCCGCATTCCAACTCCGACGAGAAACTGGAGCGCCGTGGTCTTGCCCGCGCGATAATCCTCGGCCACTTTTTGATTGTCCGCGATTATCTGGAGTACGATTTTCTGCAATTCGCCCTCGTCGCTCTTCTGCATCAATCCCAAGTCGCGAGCCAGCTCTCTCGGGCGGCGCCCACTTCCACGAATCGCCGCTAATAAATCTTTGACTCCCCGAGACGACAGCTCTCCCCGATTAACCATCCGCACCAATTCGGCCAAATCCTCGACTTCGATTTTTAAACCGCCACCATCGACAGCCAATTTGGCTAAGTCGTTAATCAAATAATTAACCGCCAACTTTATTAACTCCACCTCTTTTCCCAATCGCCCCGAAACTTCCTCAAAAAAGGCGCTGAGTTCAAGATTGGAAACTAAAATCTCGATATCGGCCGGCTTCAGGCCGTAATCGCGATGATACCGGACGCGTTTGGTCCAAGGCAATTCGGGCAGGGTTGTGACTAGATTTTGAAATCCCTGTACGGCACCAATCTGAAAAGCTGGCAAATCTGGTTCAGGAAAATAACGGTAATCATCCGATGACTCCTTAAGACGCTGGGAAAAGGTTTGACTTCGACCTTCATCCCAACCTCTCGTTTCTTGCGTTATCTCCTTTCCCGCCTCCAATAGTTCAGACTGTCGCTTAATTTCATATTCAATCGCTCGTTCGACCGAACGAAACGAGTTCAAATTTTTCACCTCCACCTTGGTCCCAAGCCCCCCATTGTCAAGGTTAAACCTTGACAATGAAATGTTGGCCTCAACGCGCATCTCGCCCCGTTCCATATTGGCGGCGCTCGCGCCAAGGTAGCGCAAGAGTAATTGAAGCTCGCGGGCAAAAGACGCGGTCTCGGCGGCCGTTTTCAACACCGGCTCCGTTACCAACTCCATCAGGGGCACCCCAGCCCGATTAAAATCAATCAGACTATAATGCGGATCGCTATCATGAATCGAGCGCGCGGTATCTTCTTCTAAGTGAACCCGTTTAATCGCCACGCCGTTTAATTCACCGCCCAAAACGAGCGGGTGCTCATATTGGCTGATTTGGTACCCCTTCGGAATATCCGGGTAAAAATAACTTTTGCGGTCAAACTCGGTGTAATCAGCCAGACGCCCGCCAAGAGCCAGGCCCACGCGTAAAACTTGACGCACGGCCTCGCGATTAATCATCGGCAGAGCGCCGGGATGAGCCAAACAAATTGGGCAGATGTTCAGGTTGGGCGTAGCCGGCTCCGACTCGTTTCGGCAAACGCAAAACATTTTAGTTTTGGTCGCCAGTTCGGCGTGAATCTCCAAACCAATCGTTGGAACAAATTTCATAGACTGATCAAGTCTATCACGCTCATCACTACTGACCCAGATACCGCACCTCTTCTTCCAAGGTAATGCCAAAACGCTCCTTAACTCTGACCTTTAATTCCGCTGCTAAATCGCGCGCTTCTGCCGCACGGCCGGCGCCGCGATTCATAATCAAATTACCGTGAAAACTCGCCACCTCGATACCACCTCGCCGCCGGCCGCGAGCACCGACCGCCTCCAGCAAATAACCGGCCGGGATTTTGCCGTCAATAATTTTGCTCTGATCAAGTCCGGCCAGTCGGTTAGCCGGCACGTCTTTCGCCAACACGTTTTTGAAAAAGCTCCCCGGGCACTTGAGGCCGGGCGCGTATTTAGTCAGACGGATTTTAATAATTTCCCGCGAGCGGCGAATAAGATCCGCGCGTTTGCCCGGCAACAGACGGAAACTCGCGCGGCGCACTATCCAATCCGGCCGCGTCTTGAACGCGCTCTCCCGATAAGCAAAGCGGCAATCCTCCTTGGTCAAACGTCTGACCCTGCGACCATCAAAAATTTCTATCTTATCCAAATGGTCAGACACGCATTGGCCGTACGCGCCAGCGTTGCCAACAATCGCGCCGCCCACCGTCCCGGGGATACCGCTCAAACTTTCGAGGCCGGCCAAGTCGTTTTTGATGGCAAAATTGATCAACCGCGCGAGCGGAATACCGGCTTCCGCCAACACGCTTCGGGCCCCCGAGCGCGCCAAGCCGCCACGGCTCGCGCGATAATGAATAGTCAAACCGGACAGTAACCCGTCTGGCGGCACAACGTTACTACCGCCAGCGATCAAATTAATCTTCAGCCCGGCTGAACGCGCCAAACGCCAAGCGGCGGCCAGTTCATCTGGCCGCCGTACCGTTACCAAATATTCCGCCACTCCACCTAAACCAAAAGTGACCAACGGCGCCAGAGGAACTTGCCGACGGAGTCTTAATCCGATTCCCCGAAATTTTTGTTCGAGTGTTTGCGCCAAATTAATAGATTAACTGCACGACCACCAGACCGATCATCGCTCCGATGATTAGGAGAAACACCAGCCACTCACGCCAACTCTGCCAGTCGCCCATTGGCGATTATTGTGACAGAACGCGGAAGAAATAGGTAGTGTTCGGTAAAAGGCCGGTCAGGGTAACGGCGTGTTCCGTTACCTTGGGATCGTTATCGCTCGTGGACGAAGAAGACGCGTAGCCGAAGTTGGGCGCGGCATCAAGGTCAATCGTCGGGCGCGAAACGGTGTCGTAGATTACCCGGCTATTCGACGCCTTGTCGGTCGTCCAGCGGATTGTCGCCGTCGTCTGACCAACGTCCGTCACGTGGATGTTCGAGATTACGGGTTTGGTCGGCGTCGGCGTGTCGTCGTCAGCTGAATTAATAGTAATAGCCACAGAGCCAGATACCTGATTGTCAGTAGTGTCCGTCACTGTTAAGGTGACGGTATAATTGCCTGCCTCATCGTAGGTTTTACTTGGCGTCTCGCTCCCGTCCTGCGTCCCGTCGCCAAAATTCCAGATATAAGAGT
>CAYWTW010000029.1:0-9028 GCA_964461325.1 uncultured Candidatus Saccharibacteria bacterium
TCAAACCAACTCCTTCGACGCGCGAAACCAGACCCCGATTGTTCCCACCGACGAAACGCTCGATATCAATCTACAAGAATTAGATTTGACCAATCTGGGATTAGCTATCGTCAATAGCGCCCAGGCCGCGTCCAGCGCGGCCGAATCTCTAACGGGGCTTAATTTAATTTGGAATCAGTTGATAACGCCAAGTTTTTTGAATCAGCGCTTGAATTGGGAGATGACCGACAATTTGCTCGTCGCCCTTGGACCCAGTCTTCAGCTGGGTTGGTATCGGCCAGCCACCGCCGCTGAACCCTTGGCCGGTTTCCTGATTTTACAATCGAAACAATTTGAACGGGCCTTGGCCGCTCTCCGCGCTTGGGAAAATGAATTGCCCGCGGCCATGATCGCGACCTGGTTTGGCGAGACCGGGCCGCTGCCTACTCCCCGCTTCCGCGCTCAATTGAAAAATAATTTTGAAATCCGGGTGGCGGAAATCGGCGCGGGTAAAAAAATTGTTTATGGTTTCATTAATAACGAGCTGGTCGTCATCACCGCCACGGAAACGGCTTTTGCTGAAATAGCCGAACGCCTGCTCGTGCCGCTGGCACAGAATTAAAAGTCTGTTAAGATGGGTCTATGAGTGACGAACAACCAAATAACGATAAATGGCGGCAAGTCTTGGAAACCGAACGGAACGAGCTCGTGAAAGAACTTTCCGGGATTGCCCGCCAAGATCCGCAGAATCCAGATAATTGGCAAGCCGTGCCGTCGGAACCAGGCTCGGCCGATTTCCGCGACGAAGTTGCCGACCGTCTGGAAGAACAAGACGAACGCGAAGGATTAGCTACTTCGCTCGAAGCCCGTTTGCTCGAAGTTAAGCACGCCTTGGAAAGAATCGCGAACGGAACTTACGGCGTCTGCGAGGTGGGCGGCGAACCGATCAGCGAAGAACGTCTAGAGGCCAACCCGGCCGCCCGGACTTGTCGGCGCCACTTGGAAAACGGCGTCGAAAATCCGGATGCTCGCCAAAGTTAAAGCGGCGCAAGTAACCGGGCTCGCGGTCGAACCCGTCGAGGTTGAAGTCGACATCTCCAGCGGCTTGCAATCATTTAACATCGTCGGCTTGCCCGATAAGTCGGTGGAGGAGGCCCGCGACCGGATTACCGCCGCCATCAAAAACTCCGATTTTCCTTCGCCCAAGAAAGGCAACAAAAAAATTATTGTTTCGCTCGCGCCCGCCGACCTACGCAAAGAAGGCGCAATTTTTGACTTGGCCATCGCCGTTAGTTATTTGCTGGCCACCGGTTTAATCAAGTTCGCGGCCGAAGGCCGCGCCTTCCTCGGTGAACTAGCGCTCGACGGCAATCTGCGGCCAATTCGCGGCGCCCTGCTGATTGCCGAGCACCTAAGACGGTTGGGGCTGCAAGAGCTTTATCTGCCGCGCGAGAACGCCGCCGAAGCCGCGCTCACGCGCGGCTTAAAAATTTTCCCGGTCGACAATTTACGGCAACTGGCCGAACACCTTTCACCCAGCGCCGACGCTCCGGCGGGGGAGTCGCGGGTGGCGCTAAACACCCAACCGCCCACCGCCATCGTCGCTAAAAAACTTCCGACCGCCGTTGATTTGGCCGAAATTAGAGGACAAGAAACGGCGAAACGGGGCTTGCTCGTGGCCGCCGCTGGCGGCCATAACGTCGCCATGCAGGGTCCGCCCGGCACAGGCAAGACCCTGCTCGCCAAAGCGCTCGCCGGCGTCTTGCCGCCGCTTGAGGCCGAGGCGGTGCTCGAAGTCACGGGTATCCATTCGGCGGCCGGCGCGCTCCAGGAAGATCTCATCACCATGCCGCCATTCCGCGCGCCACATCATACCGCCTCCTACGTTTCACTAGTAGGCGGCGGCACTAATCCCAAACCGGGGGAGATTACCCTGGCGCATCGCGGCGTCCTCTTTCTCGACGAGTTCCCCGAGTTTGAAAAACGGGTAATCGAAGCGCTGCGCCAACCGCTCGAAGATCGCGTTATCCACATCGCTCGCGCGCGGGGCGCGGCGCGCTTTCCGGCCAGCTTCATTCTGGTGGCCACGATGAATCCTTGCCCCTGCGGCCACTACGGCGAACGGGGGAGAGAATGCGTCTGCTCGCCTTCGGCGCTCGCCCGCTACCGCCGCCGCCTATCCGGCCCGATTATCGACCGCTTAGATCTCTGGCTCCACGTGCCCCAGATTGACCCGGGCGAACTCTCGGGCCTGCCCACGGGCGAGAGTTCAGCCGCGTTCCAAAAGAAAATCGCCCAAGCGCGCGCCATCCAAAGAAAACGTTTCCGCACCGCCGAATTGCCATTTAATACCAATAGCGAAATGGGGTTGAAGGAATTGCGCCGCTTCGCGGCGCTCGACGAACAGAGTACCCAGCTTTTAAACCAGTCGGCGCGCCAACTCGACCTCTCGGCCCGGGCCTATCATCGCGTCATCAAATTGGCGCGGACCATCGCCGACCTGGAAGCCGCCGAGAACATTGCCACGCCTCACCTCCTCGAAGCTCTGCAATACCGCCCACGAACCGGGCAATAAATTTTTTAAAGGCGCGGAACCCCTAAAAGGGGTTCTTAGCCCCACGGATTTCAAAGTGGACGTGGGGGCCGGTCGATTTACCAGTTGAACCAACATAACCGATGATGTCGCCCCTAACCACTCTTTCACCAACCACGACCGCGTTTTTCTGATTGTGCGCGTAAAGGGTTTGGGTATCGTTGCCATGCCTGATAACAACGTAATTGCCGTAGCCGCCATTCCAACCGCCAGTTTTACTCACGATCACGGTGCCATCAGCGGCAGCGTAAATCGGCGTGCCGGCGGCGGCGGCCAAGTCAACGCCGTTATAACCATGAATCCCTTGGGTTTTAACGCCGCCGTCGATCGGCCGACGGTAATAACCGGCATATTCAGGCCCGCTGCCAACAATCTTTCCGGAATTATTATCCGTCCGCGCCGGTTTCGCCATCATGCCGTCAGGAATCGTCACTACCGAACCGAGCGCGAGCGTCGCTTCGGGATCAAGACCATTCCATTTGACGATATCCTCTAGATCGCCTTCGTATTTCTTGGCGATGCTCGCCAAAGTGTCGCCCTTAACAACCGTGTGCTGAACGCCGGAAATTGGCAAAATAACCAAAATTTGACCGGGTTTAATCAAATCTCCGTCACGGTCGAGATCGTTCGCCCAGATAATCGTATTGGCCGAAACCTTAAACATTTCAGCAATTCGCGAAAGGGAATCGTCCGGCCGGACCACGTATAGACTAACTTGGCCATTATTATCTTCTCGCGTCAAATTAGAAGCGAGCGGCGTTGACTCGGCCACTAAAACACTATCGTCAATAATCACCAACTCACCCCCGCCCCGTGAGAACAAGTAAGGGGAAGACGAGCCGTCGGGCAAGGGAATGGTTTGGGAATTCAATTCCCGCCCAACACTAGGCGCCGAAGTAGCTAATTCGGGCAAAAAAGTGGCCAAAAACAGGGAAACCATGGTAATCGATAGGACTGAAACCTTGGCAAAAATAGAGAATCGGCCACCGTTATTTAATTGTGAATTAGGTAAAATAAGCCAAAAAAATCAAGCTGACGGTCGTAAGCGGATAGGGTAGATTCTAATCCGGCGGACCACCAGAGTCAAAGCCCCAATTATGGCCTTGTGGATAAGACTGAAGGGGCCAATTTGCTATACACTGGTATCACATCGAACCAATGATCAGTCTCAATCAAGCGCAAAACGCAGCCGTCGCCCACCGGGAGGGGCCTCTTCTGCTCGTGGCCGGCGCCGGCGCCGGCAAAACCCGCACCGTCATCCACCGAATCGCCCGACTGATTGAGTCGGGGGTACCCGCCGAACGTGTCTTGGCCGTCACCTTCACCAACAAAGCGGCGCGGGAGATGGCGGACCGGGTCGGCCAACTCGGTCTCCGCGGCGGCCAACCTACCGTTTCCACCTTCCATGGCTTGGGCGCCCGCCTGTTGCGCGAGAGCGGCACCGACCTCGGTTTGAGCCGGCACTTTTCCATTCTGGACCGCGACGAGTCCGAAGCCGTCGTCGGGCAAGCCATCGCCAGTCTCGGCTTGGATCGGAAATTGTTCCCAAAAGGCAAAATCCAGCGTTTGATTTCGCGGGAGAAAAATCGCGGCAAAACCAATCCGGACACCTGGGAAAACCAGCAGTTGACGCCGATCTGGCGGCGCTATGAGGAGCTCCTCCGCGAACGCCACGGGCTCGACTTCGATGACTTGATTCTTCGGCCGCTCACGCTGCTTCGCGAAAATCCGGCGCGCCGCGCCGAATACCAGAATCGTTGGCATTATCTCCACGTGGACGAATATCAAGATACCAACGGGCCGCAATACGAATTAACCAAACTGCTCGCCGGCGAACGCCGCAACGTTTGCGTGGTGGGCGACATCGACCAGTCAATCTACAGTTGGCGCGGCGCCGATTATCGCAACCTGCTCCGCTTCGAACGCGACTTTCCGGGCACAAAAATAATCGTGCTGGAAGAAAATTACCGCTCGACCAAAACCATCATCGCGCTGGCCAACCGGGTCATCGCCGAAAACCCGAATCGGCCGGAAAAAAATCTATTTACCCATAATCCCGACGGCGAACCAGTCAAATTATTGATTGCCAGCGACGAGACGGAAGAAGCGGACCTGGTGCTGGGCGAATTGCTCACCCGACGCGAACGAGAACCCGAAGCGACGAACGCCATTCTCTATCGCGCCAACTTCCAGTCGCGCGCCTTGGAAGACGCCTGCCTCCGGCACGGCGTGCCTTACCAAGTGCTCGGAACGCGCTTTTTTGACCGGCAAGAAGTCCGCGACGCTCTGGCCTATCTCCGTCTAGCGCTTAATCCGAATGACTGGTTCAGTCTCGCCCGCGCGGCGGCGCGGCCGCCGCGCGGACTCGGCAAAAGCTCGCTCGCCAAAATCGCGAGCGGCGAGGCCGCCGGCCTCGGGCCGGCGGCGCGACAGCGCTGGCAAAACCTAAAAAATATTACGGCCAGACTGGCCGCCAAAGCCGCCACAGACCCGCCTTCAGTCGTGCTCGCCGCCACCATCCGCCAATCGGGGCTACTCGATTTTTATGACGAGCCGGACGAGAACGGTCTCGACCGACGGCGCAACCTCGAAGAATTAGTCTCCGTGGCCGCGCGCTACGACGCCGACCCGCGGCCGGATGGTCTGTGGCGACTACTAGACGAAGCCGCGCTTGTCTCCGACCAAGACAGCTTGGATGATAAGGCGGGGGAGCGGGCGGCCAACCCCATCCGCCTAATGACCGTCCACGCGGCGAAAGGACTCGAGTTCGACCACGTTTTTATCACCGGTCTCGAACAAGACTTGTTTCCCAGCCGACCGCGAGAGAACGATGAGCGCGGCCGGACGGAGGCCCTAGCGGAAGAACGCCGTCTGTTTTACGTGGCGGTGACCCGCGCCAAACAAACTCTCACGCTCACCTATGCCGAATCTCGTTTGGCGGCCGGCGCCCGCCAAGGGACCTGGCCGTCGGAATTTTTAAATCATTTAACCATCGAGTAACTTGGCTATGAAAAAACAGCGGACTCCCAAGCTGGGCCAACACTTCCTCACTCGCGACGCCGTTCCGCGCCTGATGGCCGAAACGGCCGAGCTCAACTCATCAGACACCGTGTTGGAGGTGGGACCTGGAACGGGGATTTTGACTCGCGTTCTCCTCGCGAGTGGCGCGCGCGTCATCGCCGTAGAGAAAGACTCTCGCTGGACAACGGCCCTAGCGGAGTCGATGGGACACCCCGCGAATCTGACGGTGGTCAACAACGATTTCCGCGATTGGTGGTTGAGCGCTAGCCGTCAATCAATTCTTGGCGACAAATATAAAATCGTGGCGAACATTCCTTATTACCTGACGGGCGAATTATTCCGACAGTGGTTAAGCGCCAACCAATTGCCGACCACCATTGTGTGTTTGACGCAAAAAGAGGTGGCGGAAAGAATCGTCGGCGCCAAACGTGAAAGTTTGCTATCGCTCTCGATCAAGGCTTATGGCCAGCCGAAAATTATTCGCGCGGTGAAGCGGACGCATTTTTCTCCGCCGCCGAAAGTTGATTCGGCCATATTAGCCATCAATCATATTTCCCGCCAACATTTGCCCAATCCGATAATTGAAAAACGGTTTTTTGATTTACTGCGCGTCAGCTTCGCCAGCCCGCGCAAAATGCTCGGCGGAAAATTACCGGCTCTAGTTGAGCGCTTCGCCGCTTGCCAAATCTCTCCCCGGGCCCGAGCGGAAACGTTAAAATTGGAACAATGGCTATGCTTAGCTCGCTTATAAGCTTTTTACTCGCCCTGCTCGCCTTTCAAGGGTTACCCTTGTCCAAGGGTAACCCTTGGATTGAAATCGGCGAACAAAAGCTGGCGGTGGAAATCGCCGACAATCCACTGGCGCGAGCTCGCGGCCTCTCCGACCGCGCAAGTTTGGAGCCAAACGAAGGAATGCTCTTTGTGTTTGAATCGGCCAGCCAACCCGGATTCTGGATGAAAGAAATGAATTTCCCCATCGACATTATCTGGATCGCGCCGGATCAAACAATCCTCGGCTGGGAAAACGACGTCGCGCCAGAAACCTACCCCCGAACTTTTTATCCGCCGGCGCCAATCCGTTGGGTTCTCGAAGTCCAAGCTGACAATCCACTCACCGATCAATTACGGTTGGGGGAGAGGGTAAAATTTGAATCAAACGCAATCGTTTCACAATAGATTCAGCAACGACAGGTTGAGCAAAATTAACACCGCCGTTTCCACTGTCCCCAGATTAACACCCGCGGTCTAGATATACTATAATTATGGTGATGTGGAAATTTGTCAGCTTCGGCCTAACTCTGGTTCTCGTGTTCGCTTGGCTCTTGTGGTGGCTCGGCGGTAACGCGGCGCCATCAACCGCCGATCAATTATTGAACAGCGGGCTAATCGCCCGCGGCGGCCCTCTCGACGCCCCCATCACCATCACGCGGCTGGAAAATAAAGACGGCGATGGCGACGGCCTCGCCGATTGGGAAGAACTGGAGCTGTGGGGGACGAACCCCGCCCAAGCCGATACCGATGGCGACGGCGACAGTGACGAGAGTGAGGTGGAGCGTGGCTCCGACCCGCTCGTGGCCGGAGCCGATCAAGCTCTCGACGCCGACGGTCAAGCCGTGGCTCTCGTCCGCCAGGCAATCGAAGAAAAGAACCAACCCTTGCTTAATACCGATTATGCCAACCTCTTCAACACCACAAGTTACACCGAGAGCGACTTGCGGCTAATCGACATTAACGATCCAGCGGCACTTAAAAATTACGGCTTTGAGGTCGCGCGGGCCATGCGGGCTTACAACGACCCCGAACTCGAAAATGAGATGGTCTTGATCGGTCAGGCGGCCAACGGCGATGACTTGGCCCTTACCAAACTGGAGCTCGCCGCCGATCGCCACGAAGCGGCGCGGCGCGAATTGCTCAAACTCACCGTGCCGCGCGAGGCCGCGCCTATCCACCTCCACCTTGTTAACAGCGTGGCGCAATTAGCCGACAGTTCTCGCCTAATGGCGGCCATCGAGAGCGAGCCGGCATTGGCGCTCGCCGCCGGCAATCTCCACCCGAGCCGCGTGCAAAACTTTTTCGCGGCGGTTAATAATTTGAATTTTTATTTTCGCGCTAACAACCTTAGCTTCGCCCCCGAGGAGGGAATGGAGATTAGCCTTGGCTTATGAACTCTTTTGCTAATCCTCGCCATTTAAAAAAACTCGCCGCCGGAGCAATTACGCTCGCGCTAATCTTGCCCCAAGTCGCTTATGCCGTGCTCCCACCCATCCCGCCGGCGGCGAGTAGTCATCGACTAGAAAACAATGGCGATAATCCGCTCAATGTCCCTCCGGCCACCCTACAACTACTTAACGCCAGAAACGGTGGGGGAGAGGGCAACCAAACGGCCAGAGCCAAACAGGTTCTGCGCCAACGCCGCCAACAGGATTACCTCGTCTGCCAGGCCGAAGCCCGAGGCGAGCAAACTCTTGGCCAACTAGCCGTCGAGCCGCTCACCGCTTCGCTCAAAGACCGGATGAACGAAGCCATCCAGTTGGAAGCCACGCCGAACGCCCTGGAAAGCGCGACGCGGCAGACCCTATATAGCGGCGTCACCGACCGCCTGCGCACCGACCTCCAACCGGCGCTCGCGTCCATGACCGACCGGATTGAGGCCAATTTTTCAACCAACTTGCGGAGAAATCTGGCGCGAAACAATCTAACTCTGGAGCAGGCGGTCCAGGACCGCGGGCGTTTCACCGGATTGGTGCGCGATTCTCTTCGCGAGAGCTTCCCGCAATCGTTAAACGAAGATTTTGTGGGCGACGCCGTATCGTCTTCGCTTGATGGCGCCTTCCGCGATTCGCTCAAAGATAATTTGACCATCGAGCTCAACAAAACCGCCCGGCAAACCATCGAATACTATTACCGGCCGGTTATCTTCGAGATGGTGGGCCAAACTATTCCGACAGCAATCCAAGCGCACATCCAAAATTTAACAGCGACAATCAAGGGAACGAGGGCTGGCGTTGAGGGAATTTTCAAAAACATAACACAAACTTTCGCCGGGCCACCCGGTCTCGGCTTCCTCGGGCCGATCTTGGGTCTCATCGAGGGTTTTGCCTCTCTACCGGAGGCAAAGCGACAACTAGAAGCCTTGATTGCAAACTTCGCCGCCCAAATTACCGCGATTGAAGAATTTACAAAGTGGCTCGCCGCGCTCGATACCGAAAAGTTGGTGGACGACATTATCGAGGGAATGGCCCTGCAGATGACGACGGTGATTACCGACCCCAAGAACGTCAACCGTTTGGTCGACGCGATTGGCGACGCCATTACCGACCCAATCAACGCCTCGATTGAGGAAAATATCGACAAAATCATTGACGCCGCTTTTGTGCCCATCGCCGCGCTCGAAACCGCGATCGACACCTTCGACGACATCATCGTCGACAGCGT
>CAYWTW010000030.1:0-8998 GCA_964461325.1 uncultured Candidatus Saccharibacteria bacterium
GGGCGGGGTGGTCGTTCAGCCAATTCGAATTATGCCTTCGACGACGTGGGTGTTTGATGGTTCGCCGTCGTCAGCGATTTATTATCACAGCCCGCAAAGGGCTGGCGTAGTTTGGCATTAGATTTCCTTTGGTCGATAATCTGCTGGCGCGCCGGCCAAAAGTTTTTCGAGCTCTGGGCGGGTCAAGAGTCCAGCCTGGGCGCCGATTTTCTGCACGACCGACATTGAATTAATCGGGCCCCAACGTAGGGCTTCCGGCAGTCCTAATCCCAGAGCCAGCGCCGCGGTAACGGTGGAAGAGAAGGCGTCGCCGGCGCCAGTGCGCTCAAATGGCGGTTGGGGGTCCGGGTAGGGCGGCATGAACCACCGGTGCGCGCCATCGTCGGCGTAGGCGCCTTCTGGACCGTCAGTGATAATCGCGATTTTGGGGCCCAGGGCGCGTAGGCCGGTCAATAATTCCTTAATTGGCGCGCCGGCTTCGATGCCGAGGATGAGTCGGGCTTCGTCTGTGTTGCAGAAAAATATTTCACTGCGTCGGTATAGGTTGGTTAGGGTTTTGGCCCCGATTTTAATTTGAAAGGTGCCGGGTTGGAAAGCTAGTTTTATTTCCTGATTCTTATTCAAGTAGTCAACAATCGTCTCGTGATAGGTGAGCGAATGCTCGCCGAGCGAGCTCAGGTAGAGCCAGCGCGGAGTGCCGAGCGCGGGCAATTGATAGGGATATTTTTCATGTTTGATTAAAATGGTGCGGTCGTCGGCGTACCAGAGAACGTAATGATAATTAGTTTTAAGCTCTTGATGCTGGCGTACGAAGCTCGTGTCTACTTTGTTTGAACGGAGAGCGGCGAGAGCTTCGCGGCCGTAGTCGTCGGCGCCGAGATCGGTCACGAGAGCGCTCCGCAGACCTAAACGGGCGGCGGCGACGGCCGCATTGGGACTATTGCCCACGGCTGGCACCACCGTCACTGATTCGTAGGGCACTTTGGCCCCAAAATCCATGCAAATTTGGCAATCGGCGTGTTGTAGATCACAGTGGAGTTCAGCGTCTTTCAGGCGGATGAAAGCGTCGCTGACAATGTCGCCCAGGGCGATAAAATCAAATTGATTTTCAGGCATGGGTTTAGTATAGCAAGAACCAGGCCTTGTGCTAAAATAAGAGTTAATGAAAACCTTGCGTCAATGTTTGGCCGAGGCCGTGGAAGGACGTTGGGCCATTGGCCACTTTAATATTTCTAATCTGGAGACTTTGTGGGGGATTTTCCGAGCCGCGCGTCAACGCGATTTGCCAGTGATTATCGGTGTGTCCGAGGGGGAACGCGATTTCGTGGGTGTGCGACAGGTTGCGGCCCTGGTTAAGAGTTTGCGCGAACAATTTACTTATCCCGTTTTTTTAAACGCTGATCATACTTATTCGGTCGAGCGCGTTCGAGAGGCGGTCGACGCCGGTTTTGACGCCGTTATTTTCGACGGGACTAAGCTCGGCTTGGAGGAGAATATCAAGGCCGCGCGAGAGGCCGTTGCTTATGCTCGTTCGATCAATCCCGAAATTTTAGTGGAAGGGGAGATCGGTTACATCGGCGCGTCGTCTAAGGTGCTTGAGAATTTGCCTGAAGGGGTTAGCTTGAGTCTGAAGGATTTGCCCGGGCCCGACGAGGCCAAAAAATTTGTGACGGAAACGGGCGTTGATCTGCTCGCGCCGGCCGTTGGTAATATTCACGGGATGTTCCGGGGCGGCGACCCCGCTCTGCAGATTGATTTAATTCGCTGGATTAGCGAGGCAGCAAAAATCCCTCTTGTGCTCCACGGAGCTTCTGGTAATAGCGACGCCGATATCAAAGCGGCGATTGCCGCTGGCGTGGCGATCGTGCACGTGAACACCGAACTCCGCGTGGCCTATCGCGATGCTCTTAAGAAAACTCTCGACGAACAGCCAGACGAAGTTGCGCCCTACAAATATCTGGCCCCGGCCGCCGCGGCCGTCAGCGAGGTTGTTGGCCGCAAACTGGATTTGTTTGTTTCTGCTCGAAGCGCTTAATTTATCTAATTTAGCCAGGATGGCCATGGTTTTCTTGCTTTTATTTGGGTTTGGTTTATAATCTCCAACACTTAATTATGGTGGAATTAAAAGCAGAAAAACGTGAGGTTTTTGGCCGACGGCTTGCCCGCGAGCGGGCGGGCGGACGCTTGCCGGCGGTAGTTTATGGCCACGGCAGCGAATCTTTGCCTCTTTTTATCCCGGCCATGGATTTTGGCCGGGTATATAAGGTTGCCGGCGAATCTAGCCTTGTCTCGTTGCAGGTTGTGGGAGAAAAAGTAAGCGAAGCGAAGCTGGTTCTAATCCACGACGTCGCTCGTGACCCGCTTTCGGCCGAGCCGACCCACGTTGATTTTTACGCTGTCGACAAGAATAAAGAGGTTGAAATCGGCGTCGCGCTCAACTTTACCGGTGTGCCGCCGGCGGTGAAGGAGCTGGGCGGAACTCTGGTCAAGGTGTTGCGCGAACTCTCGATCAGCGCCTTGCCGGCCGATTTGCCTTCGGAGATTGCGGTCCCCGTCGAATCGCTTACGGCTCTCGATAGCCAGATTTTGGCCCGCGATATTAAATTGCCGAAGGGGGTTAAATTGATTGATAAGCCGGAAGCGGTGGTGGCCGCCATTTCCGTTGTGGAAGAGGAGGTGGAGGTGGCCGCGCCGGTTGACTTGTCTCAAATCGAGGTAGAAAAGAAGGGCAAACAAGAAGAAGAGCCGGCGCCTGAGGGTGAGACCGCCGCTAAGTAAATTTTTTGCTATAATCCGGTGGACTATGTTTGGTCGCCGGATTTTTTTAGTTTTAAATATTTTTGGTTTTTTAGCCGTTGCTTTGATTGCCGCGGCGCAAACGACTTCGGCTGATCCGGTGGCCGCTCGCCGGGCGGCTTTGCAATCGGAGCTCACGGAGGTTGAGAAACAGATTGCCTTTCAAACCAAATTATTGTTTGCCAAACGTCAGGAGTCGGCCAGTATTGAACGCGACGTCGAGATTTTAAATTACGAGATTGAGCAGGCGCGGCTCAAAATCAAAGCCAAACGCCTAGAAATCGAGCGTTTGGGTGGCGACATTAATCGACGTGAAAACACCATTACCGAATTGGGTGAGCGGATCGAACAACAAAAACTTTCTTTGGCTGAACTGTTGCGCAAAATCCGAGTGGCCGAATCAACCGACCTGATTGAATTCTGGTTAGCCGATGGCACCTGGTCGGACCTGCTGCAAAACGGCGATAGCTTCATTCAGGTCGAGCAGGCCATCCATGCCTCGTTTGAACGATTGCGGAATAACCAGACGATGGTAGGGGAGGAACGCGATGCTTTGGCGCGGCGACGGGCGTCGGAGATTGATGCCCAGAAAGCGATCGAATCGGAGCAGGCTTTGATCGCCAAGAAAGAGAAAGAAAAGCAGGTCCTGCTCGCGGCCAGCCGTAATCAAGAGAAGACTTATGAGCAGGTGTTACTCGAGCGCGAGCGTCGAGCCGTGGAGATCCGAACGGCCTTGTTTGCTTTGCGCGATACGGCGGCCATCCCCTTTGGTACGGCTCTTAAATACGCCACGGCCGCCTTCAGCAAAACAGGTGTTCGGCCGGCTTTTTTGCTGGCGATTTTGACCCAGGAGTCGAATTTGGGAGAGAACGTTGGTACCTGTAACCGCCCGACCGATCCGCCGGAAAAGCGTTGGCGACAAATTATGAAGCCCGAGCGTGATCACGCGCCTTACCTGCGCTTAACGCAAGCCCTTGGCCTTAACCCGGACGTTTTGCCCCTCTCTTGTCCGTGGCAGGGTGGTTGGGGCGGGGCAATGGGGCCGTCGCAGTTTATTCCTTCAACTTGGGAATCAATGCAGGCCAAGGTGAGCGTTGCCCTTGGGATTAGTACCGTGCCCAATCCGTGGGAGCCGGAGCACGCCTTTATGGCCTCGGCCGTTTTTTTGAAAGAGCTCGGCGCGGCGGCGGGTGGTTATAGCGCCGAACGGGAGGCGGCTCTGCGTTACTATGCCGGCGGCAATTGGAATAATCCGAAGAATGCTTTTTACGGTAATCAGGTGATGGAAAAAGCGCGCGATATCCAAGAAAATATGATTAATATCTTGCAGGGAATTTGATTAAATGTTATTGTTCCGAAATCAATGAAAAAGGAGATACACCCTAAATATTATGAAGATGCGACAGTAATCTGCTCTTGTGGCGAGACTTTTACGGTTGGCACTACCCAACCAGAGCTTAAGGTTGAGATTTGCAGTCGTTGCCACCCGTTCTTTTCGGGTACGGAAAAATTGGTAGATACAGCGGGCCGAGTTGAAAAGTTTAAAACCCGTCGGGCCAAAGCCGTGGTGACTAAACCCAAAGCCAAAAAAAGTTTGGCCAAGGTTAAAAAGCCGGCGGCGGGTCGGCGCCATGGAACTCTCCTCCTTCAAAAATAATCCCAAGACGGCTTATCTGGCTTCGGCCTACGAGGCGATTGGAAAGCAGATTGAAGAGGCGCGGGCGACGGCGCAAGCGGATCCGGAATTGGCTTTGCTGGTTGACGAGGAGATCAAGAAATTGCAGACGGCTCAACAGGAGCTGGAGGCGCAAATGACCGCGATTTTGGGAGCGGACGCGGCTGGTGTCCAAGCCGAGTCCGCGGCCAGAGAGCTGATTGTGGAAATCAGGGCGGGAGCTGGCGGTGATGAAGCCGCTTTGTTTGCTTCCGAACTGGCTCAAATGTATGAGCGTTACTCAGCCAAGCGCGGTTGGCAATTCAACCGAGTAGATCTGTCGGAATCAGATTTAGGCGGTTTCCGCGAGGCGGTGTTTGAAATAAAGGGTGATGGCGCCTACGCCGCTTTGCGCCATGAGATGGGCGTGCATCGGGTCCAGCGCGTTCCCGCGACGGAAAAGCAGGGGCGCGTTCATACCTCGACGGTTTCGGTGGCCGTTTTGCCTTTGCGTTCCGCGGCAGCGGCCAAGATTAATCCAGCCGATTTGGAGATAACTTTTTCCCGTTCTGGCGGCGCCGGCGGCCAAAACGTCAATAAGGTGGAGACGGCCGTGCGGGTTTTGCACAAACCGAGCGGTTTGGTGATTCGTTCCCAGAGTGAGCGGAGCCAAGCTCGCAATCGGGATAAGGCGTTAAACATTTTGGCGAGCAAACTGGCCGCGGCGGCGGCCGAGGCCGCCGCGGCCGACGAATCGCGCGTCCGTCGTGAGCAGATCGGTCGGGCCGATCGGTCGGAAAAAATCCGAACCTATAATTTTCCCCAAGATCGTTTAACTGATCACCGACTTAAGCAATCTTGGCGTAATCTGCCCAAGATTATGGCTGGCGAACTGGAAGATATCGTCGCCGCTTCTAATAAAATTTTGGGTTAAAGTCAGATTTGGCTCGGTTGTGGATACTTGGCTCTCGATGGGCCTCTGGCCGTGGTATGATTAACTCGACTATATTTATGAAAGGAAGGCATCGCCTGTTCGCGTTCTTTATGGCTCTGGGTTTATTGTGGGTGGCGGGAAATATTTATCGCCCCTCGTCCGCAGTTCTGCCCTCTGGAGTTTCGGCTCAAACCGCCTCGATTCAAAAAATATCCGGCTTTGCTTGGAGCTCGAATATTGGCTGGGTTGGTTTTGGGGCCAACCAGTTAAACAGCAATTGGTCGGGAGTAGAATTGATGCCGGCCGACCCGGGTGATAATAACTCTCGCCGCCTGCGCGGTTTTGCCTGGAGTCCGAATATCGGTTGGATTAATTTTGACCCGTCAGCGAGCGGCGCTCCCGACGAGTCGAATAACGGTCAGGCCAAGGTCGCGCCTCGGCTTACTTCGGCCGGTAATCTTGTGGGTTGGGCTAGGGCTTGCTCCGTTTTCTTGAGCGGCTGCAGTGGTTTGATGTTAGGCGCTAGTGAGCGCGGTGATTGGGATGGTTGGATTAGTTTGCGGGGTGGGGCAACCAGTGGCGGTGTTTACGGCGTTAACTTGAGCGCTAATCAATTCCAGGGTCAGGCCTGGGGCGCGGATGTGGTCGGTTGGTTGGATTTTTGTGATACCGCGGCGAATGGCAAGTATTGCGTTAATTTGAATCAATTGAATGTCGAGTGCCAGGGCGCGGTGACTGACGATGACGTAGATTGGACCGCCTTTGTTTCCGGCGGTTCCGGTTCTCTCTCCTATGAATGGAGTGGTGCCGCGTCTGGTTCCGGTTCGACAGAGCAAAGCCTTGATTTATCTCCCGGGACGCACACCGCCATCGTGAAAGTTAACGACCAGAGCGGGGCCTTTGGCGAAGCTGGTTGTTCGGCAACGGTTTCGCCGAGTGGCACTTCGCCCGTTACTCTCCTTGTGTCCGTAGTGGGCAATGGTCAGGTTGCTTATGACGGCCACACCTGCCCCAATCCTTCGCCTGATTGTTCGATCACGGTGCCCTTTGGTACCACAATCACTGATTTTACCGCTACGCCGGCGGCTGGCGGCTCGTTTTCCGGCTGGGGTGGCGCGGCCAGTGCTTGTTTGGCCAATCCAAATAATTGTAGCGTAACGGCAAATGCTGATCCGACTTTGGTTATTGCCCGATTTAGCGGCGTCGGAGGCGGGTCGCCTTCTGACGGTGTTGCCGACGACCAGCCGATTGAGATTATTCGCCACGACCTTGGCTTCCCTGCTTTCTCATCACGCCGACTGATAGACAATTCGACCACTGAATCAGTCGAGATTTGTTTATTTGGTATTGAAAATGCGTCTGGCCAGACCCTAGACAGTGTTTTAGATGGTGACGGTAAGTCGGCCGCCAAATGTTATTTCGGCAAGGGGCCTTTGGCTGGTGGGGGCGCTACTTCCTGCTCGGACCAAAGTCTGCGAGTTACCCTGTCCCCCCTGGCCGTTCCCGGGAACGGCGTGACGCCCGGCGATTCTCAGGCCCTATTCTTTATCGAAATTCCCGAGAAGTCGCTTGCCGCGCGCGAGGCCTCACCCTATACGGTTACTTTAGGATACATAGATAGCGAGGGGGCTTGTATTGCCGAAAGCGGTTCGGGTTGGCAGTTCCCATTCCGTTATCAACCTTTTGGCTTCGTGCCGGAGTAGCTTGTTGTGTTAAAATATTTGCATCCGTCTATCAATAATTTTTATGTTTAAATCAAAAAAAGCTTTTTTTGTTTGGGGCGCTTCGGCGCTGGGATTATTAATTTTGCTGGGAGGAGCGGCTTTTTGGCCATCGGGTTGGTCCGTGGCCCAGAGTAGCGCGTCACGCGAGCTTACCGGCTACGCCTGGAGCTCAAACATTGGCTGGATTAGTTTTACTCCAAGCGATTCTGGTGGTGAAAAAGTAATAATTTCTAGCAGTGGGGATTTTTCCGGCTACGCCTGGAGCGAAAACGTGGGGTGGATTAATTTCGGGACGGGGAGCGATGACCCAGTTACCGGGCGCGACGGGCCCGATCTAGATCGGACTGGCGTGGATCGTTCGGGCCGACCAACCAGTGGTTCCCCCGCTACTTCATCTAGTGGCGGGCCGAATTCCGGAGTAATTCTCGCGAAAAATGGCTCGGTAACTGGTTGGGCCAGGGCTTGCACGGTTTTTGCTTCCGGTTGCAGCGGTCCCTTAAAAAGCGATTCCAAGCTTGGCGCTTGGGATGGCTGGATTGCCATGTCTGGTTCGTGGGGTAATGGCGTGAAGTTGGCTGGTAATGATTTTTCCGGCTACGCCTGGGGAGCCGATAATTTGGGCTGGGTTGATTTTGCTGGAGTAACGATTGTGAGTGAGACCGCGTCACCGTTGACTGTGGCTTGCTCAATAACTCGCGAGGCAGATGAAGCAGATGCTTACGCTGGCACGCTTAATGCTAGTGTCAGCGGTGGAACTGGGCCATATGACTTTACTTGGGAAGTGGAAGCAAGTGCGCCAGATAATGTAATTGTTGAAAATCAGAATGAACAATCTACTGTTTGGCGAGCACCATTCTCTCATTTTGGCACTGACCAAAATTTCACTGTCACGGCCTATTTAACCGTAATAGATTCTAAAGATCAGTTTGTTGATAGAAAAGATTGCGGCTCGGTTACTATCAACCATGACGGCGGTGGCAACGAAGTTACTTTATCGTTAAATCAGCCGCCAATTATTCGAATCGAAGACCATCGTTTGGTTTGGGCCACCACTACTCCGCCGCTAAGCATTCGCCACGACGGCACTGTTCCGGTAGAGGTGTGCTTAACAAGTATTGAGTCTATAAACAATCCAGAAGTTAGTTTGGACGACGCAGCTACCGAGTCTAACTCGGGTAACCCCCTCCCTTGGTGCCGATTCCGGTCACCGGGCGGCGCGATGACTGACCCGGTTGAGTGTTCTTCCAGCAGTTCGGCCAAAACTACCATTGCCGCCGGTCAGAGCAATAATTTCTGGATTATTATCCGTAAAAAATTGTCGGCAATCAAAGCCAATTCGCCTTATCGGGTAACCTTTCAGGCCTGCGGCGCGCATACGTCTGACCCAGTAAGCGCCACTTTCTCTTATAATCCCACCGGTGTTTTTGAGGAATAGCTTGCAGCGGGTGAAGTATTGCCAAATTGGTCGCGGTTTGCTATTCTGGTTGGACTTATGACTGATAAATTAGAAGGCCTAACTGGCCCAACCGCCGAGCTTTTCCGGCGCGGAGCTCATCTTGGTTACTCTCGTTCCCGCCGCCATCCTTCGTCCGACGGTTTTATTTTCGGTTTCAAAAACCGCGCGGCGGTGATTGATTTGGAGAAAACGGAGGCGTCTTTGGTTCGGGCGGCCGGGTTTGTTCAGGCGCTTGGCGCGGCGGGTAAGACTGTCCTGTGGGTGGGGACGAAGAGCGAAGCCCGGCCGATAATCGAACGGACTGGACGGTCGCTCGGCCTGCCTTTCGTCACGGGACGTTGGATTGGCGGCACTCTTACCAATCACAGCGAGATCAAAAAACGTCTTGAACGTCTTCAGGAATTGGAAGAGGGGACGGCGCAGGGGCGCGTTTC
>CAYWTW010000031.1:0-8763 GCA_964461325.1 uncultured Candidatus Saccharibacteria bacterium
GGTTCTGCCGCGCCGAAGGCGCGGTGGGTTCGCACTAATTCAAGTATCCTGCACCACAATCAAACTTTCCGATTTTTGAGAGCCAGATGAAAAAACGATTTAACGCAAAACCTTCTCTTGAGCCAACTTGAGGGCGACGCTCCGAAGATCACGGGTGCGCATTTTGTCCGCGGCGGCGAGTACCGCCTTGGTGGAAGCCCGAATCTTTTGCTCCACCAATTTAAACATCTTCTCCGCCGACCAACCACGATATTCGGCGTAGGACGAAATTACGCCGCCGGCGTTGGCAACGAAATCGGGCACGACAATAATCCCCCGCCTGATTAATTTATTTTCTATCTCCTCGCGCATCGGAATATTCGCCCCCTCGATAATCAATTTGGCTTTTATCTCGCCCTCATTTTTCTCGTTAATCACGTCGGTTACCGAAGCCGGAATGAGTACGTCAACCGGCAGATGAAACACGGCCGTAGCCGGCTTCGTTATCCCATCTCGAAAGCCAGCCACGGTCTGGTGTTTATTTTTCCAAGCCAGTAGTTTGGGAATATCTAAACCGTCTTTATTAAAAATCGTGCCACCGCGATCGGCGACAGCTACCACCCGCGCCCCCGCGGCGGTCAAAAAGCGCGCGGCGAAGGTCCCGACGTTGCCAAAACCTTCGACGGCTACATTGGTGTTCGCGAGCGACCAACCCAAATGTTCAATCGCCACACGCGCGCTCCAAGCCACGCCAAAGCCGGTACTGCCGAGCTCGTGCGGCAGGCCGCCGAGTCGCCGCGGCTTGCCCGTTGCCGCCCGTCGATTTTTAGCGGCGGCTACAAACCACCCCATCTCCCGCTCCCCCGAAGCCACGTCAGGTCCGGCGATATAATCGGCCGGCAAGTATGGCCGCAGAGCTCGAGCGAAAGCGCTAACCTGCCGACGCTTCTCCGCCAAGGCGCCACCGCGCCAGACCATCCCGGCCTTGGCGCCGCCAAAAGGAATGCCCGCTAAAGCATTCTTCCAAGTCATCGCTCGCGCCAACCGCTTCACTTCTTCCACACCGACGTCAGGGGTCATCCTGATGCCGCCCTTGCCAGGCCCCAGACGGGTATTATCAATCACCAAAAAGCCGCGCATTCCCACGCGCGGTTCATAGACCTCGACGACGCGCTCCGGACCAATCGGGTCGGCGGGCATCACGCGCCTTATTTAACGGCCACCAATTTCGCCAAGCGTGACTTGTAGCGCGCGGCGGCGTTCTTTTTAATCACGCCGCGCTTGGCGCTTTTATCGATCGCCCGAAAAGCCGCCGGCAACAGCGTCGCGGCGCGACGCTTATCCGTCGCCGCCTCTTGTCGCACGCTTTTAACGGCCGACCGCATCACGCTCAAACGCTGGCGATTAAGCGTGCGTCGGGCCACGGCTTGGCGAACCGCTTTTTTTGCTGAAGTGGTAATCGGCATTGCGTTGCATCCTATCATTGCCCGTCGGCAAAAACAAGTATAGGATAGAAAAGTTTATGATTGGCCAACTGGAAGGTCTGGTCGTCGCTCAGTCGCACAAATCGCTCATCCTGCGCGTCGCTGGCGTGGGTTACGTGGTCCAGATGACTCCGGCCGACCTGCAGGCCGCCCCAATCGGAAAAACCAAAAACATTCATACCTATCTGGCGGTCCGCGAAACCAGTTTGGAGTTATTCGGCTTTGACAACGAAGTCGGTTTGCGGCTGTTTGAAAAATTATTGACCCTGCCCAAGATCGGACCGCGTACGGCTCTCGCCATCCTCTCCGTGGCCGCCGCCGAATTAATCATCGAGAGCGTCCAGCAGAATGATCCCGACCACCTAACCCGCCTCTCCGGACTTTCCCCCGCTCGCGCGGAAAAGGTGGTAACCGGCTTAAAGGGCAAGCTGGACGAATTTAGTTCCGCGTCAGCCAGCCCCAACCACCCGGGAAGTAGCGAGAGTGAAACGCTCGAGGCCCTGCACGCGCTTGGCTACACTCTCAACGAGGCGCGACGAGCCCTGCGCCACACTAACGCCGAGGCGCTCACCGCCGAGCGCCTGCGTGAGGCCTTGCGCTATCTCAACCAGCCCGATGCTTAAGCTAGAAGACATTCTTTATCAATCGCGCCGCTTGATCCCTCGATCAATCTTTCGCCGCTTGAGCCAGCCTTATCACTGGCTTTTGGCCAATCTGGCGGCTCGTTATTATCGCTATCCAAGTCGAGAAATTTTTGTCCTCGGGATTACCGGCACTAAAGGTAAAACCACGACGAGCGAGCTCGTCAACGCCGTTCTCGAAGCGGCCGGCCACCACACCGCTCTGTGCTCCACCCTCCGCTTTAAAATCGGCGAAACCTCGGAACCCAACCGCCGCAAGATGACGATGCCGGGACGGTTTTTTCTTCAGCGTTTTCTCCGGCAGGCGGTGACCGCTCACTGCACGCACGCGATCGTCGAGATGACCTCCGAAGGCGCGCGGCAATTCCGTCATCTGGGAGTGGAGATGGACGCTTTAATTTTTACCAATTTATCGCCCGAGCACATCGAATCTCACGGCTCGTACGAAGCTTACCGCGCGGCCAAACTCAAACTCGCCTACGCTCTCGCCCGCTCCCGCAAACCCAAACCCACGCTCCTTGTTAACGAGGATGATCGCGAAGCCAAGCATTTTCTAGCCGTACCCGCTCCCCGCTTGGTTCGTTACGGTCTCCAGCGCGCCCGCGGGGCGACGGTCGACGAACGCGGCATCAAGGTACCGATCGGCGGGCAACTCCTCCGCGTCAACCTGCCCGGCCGCTTTAATCTCTACAATGCTCTGGCCGCCGTCGCTTTCGCCGAAAGTCAGAAAATCAAGCCGGTGGTGATCCGCCAAGCGCTCGCTTTTTTCTCCGGCGTGCCGGGTCGGATGGAAAAAGTAATCGATGAACCCTACGACGTGATCGTTGATTACGCTCACACCACCGACTCGCTCCAGCAGGCCTACGAGAGTTTGCCCGCCGCCGGAAAAAAAATCTGCGTACTGGGAGCAACTGGCGGCGGACGCGACAAATGGAAGCGGCCGCTCCTCGGCCGCGTGGCTGGCGAACACTGTGACACCATCATTCTCACCGACGAAGATCCGTATGACGAACCACCGCGAACCATTGCCGAAGCCGTCGCTCGCGGCATCACCGAGCCAAAACCGCAAATCATCATGGATCGTCGCGCCGCCATCCGCGCGGCGCTGGAACAAGCCACGCCGGGCGACACCGTCATCATCACCGGCAAAGGGACCGACCCCTACATCATGACCGCTCACGGCCAAAAAATCCCGTGGAGCGACGCAACCGTGGTTCGCGAAGAATTTGAAAAATTAAAAAATGCCTGAACTGCCGGAGGTGGAAACTCTGCGGCGCGAACTCGACCAGACCCTCCGCCACCGGCCAATTAAATCGGTAAAGATTCTTTGGCCCAAAATCGTCGCGCCCCTCGCCCCCCAAGTTTTTTCGCGCCGTTTAAAAAACCACGCGATTGTCCGCGTCGATCGCCGGGCGAAAATCTTATTCTTGTGTCTGGATAATAATTACGCTCTCGCCATTCACCTCAAAATGACGGGGCAATTAATTTTTCGACCAAAGCGGGGACAAGTGATTGTCGGCGGTCATCCCGAAAATCCCACTCGCCATGCTCGAGCAATTTTTAACTTCGCGGACGGTAGCCAACTTGTTTTCAACGATCTGCGCAAATTCGGCTGGTTACGTCTCCTAACCGAAGTCGAAAAAAAAGAAATTGAAGCTAAGCACGGACCAGAACCGCTCTCTCCCACTTTTACCCTAAAACATTTCAAACAGATCCTCGTTCGTTATTCCAATCGAAACTTGAAGGCCCTACTGTTGGATCAGTCTCTCGTGGCCGGACTCGGCAACATCTACGTGGACGAGGCGGCGCATCGCGCCAAACTGATGCCCCACCGTCGAGCCAGCAGTCTTACTCCGGATGAAACAGTTCGTTTGTATACCGCCATCAAAAACGTTCTGCGCGCGGCCATCAAAGCTGGCGGGACTTCTGCTCGCAATTACGTTAAAAGCGATGGCCGCCCCGGCGGCTTTGTTCCTCAACTTCGCGTCTACGGACGAGTCGGCGAATCTTGCAAAACTTGTCGGGAGATGATAATCAAAAAAATTAAATTGGCTGGTCGCGGCACGCATTTTTGCCCGCGCTGCCAAAAATAAAATTAAGACTGAAGCAAACGGAATAAAAAAACTCCGACGGCGACCGTCACGTTAAGCGACTCTTTACGTTGACTCATCGGAATTTCAGCGGCGAGATCGCAGTATTTTAAAACTGCTGGCGAAAGGCCGCTCACCTCATTGCCCACAGCGATTAAAGTAAGCGGCCGAGTCAATTTAACACGACGATAATCAAGCGAGGCAGGCGCTTGCTCGAGGGCGACCACGGCCCCGCCGGCAGCCCGTGCGCGCTTGGCGAGCGCGGCGAAACTTTTAACCGCCGCCCACGGCATTACTTGCTCGGCGCCCAACGCGGTTTTTCGCACCGCCGCGTTAGTCCGCCCAAAGCGATCGCACGGGCCGGGCGTTAGGCCAACCAGCCACAATTTGGAAACGGGCGCGAGTGTCGCGGCTGTGCGGAAAATTGCGCCCACGTTGTGGGCGCTCCGGACATCGCAGAGCGCCAGCCAGACTTCTTTTTTGTCTTCGGGCATAGTACCATCATGAGATGCTTAATTATTTTCCGCAACTGCTCGACTTCGGCATTCTCGCGCCCCTGGTCTGGCGCGTGGCCTTAGCCCTCAATTATTTTTGGCTAGGAAGTCGGCCGGCGGCCAACCGCCAAATCTTCTTAGCGTTCGTATTGTGGTTGGGAGGTTTCGCCCTTCTGGTTGGCGCGGCCACCCAAGTCGTCGCCCCTGTCTTGGCGATCACTTTGCTGGCCACGCGGAAATCACTGGCCGTTCCCCATTTGATTCTTTTACTCTTCGGCACTCTGGCCTTGCTCTTCTCCGGCGCCGGCTGGCTGGCCCTTGATCAACCGCTGTAAAAATTAAATTATCCGCCCGGCAGGAATCGAACCTGCGACCGTCTGCTTAAAAGGCAGCTGCTCTACCAGGCTGAGCTACGGGCGGTTAATGGCTACTATAGAGACGAACTGATTAAATTTCAAGCGCGAAACGTTCTAACGCCAGACTCAACGGCAATCCGCCGCGCCGATCGCCGCGCCAACAGTCCATCAAACGGTCAATCAGCGCTTCCAGTTCGGCCGCGGTAAACCGCGCCAAGGCCGACTTGGTTTTTTGCCAAACAAAAGGCTTCAAATTCCGCCGCGCCGTCGCTTCATCCGCCGCCACCAAACGCAGGGTTTTTATCTGCCACCACAGTCGCCAAAATACGTCTTCCGCCGCTACCTCTCGCCAAACCAACGCCTCCACCATCCGCAACCATAAGCGGCGCCGGTCGCGCGCCAACAGAGCATCAGTCAGCGGAAAGGGCGACCAGGTTAAATTCGTTGGCATTTTCCGCGTGCCGGCTCGCGCCGCGCGCGGCTCTGGCGTAACGGCCGCGGCTAGTTTAAAAACTTCAACCAATTGAGTCTCGTCACCGCCCTCCAACAGCAAAAATAGTGTGTCGGAATCAGCGAGCGACGCGAGCCGGGGCAAAACCAAATTTCGACTAGACGCCTCTCCGAGCCAGTGGTCCGCCGCGATAAGCGGTGGCAAGCCGGTAAGCAATTCGCGAGCCACCAACCATTCGGCGAGCTCAGCCGGACGCAATTCGTCGCCGTGCGCTTGGATAAACAAACCGGCTGGCGCCTCGGCCCGCGCCGCCGCCACGGCGGCGCGCCACGCGTCGCGGGCCGCCAACTCATCACTCCCCCACCACAACTTAATCATAGTTCGATTTCTAAACCGACCGGCGCGTGGTCGGAACCCATCACCTCATCCCAGATCACTGCCCGTTTAACTTTGTTCTTTAATTCCGGGCTGATAAAAAAATAATCAATCCGCCAACCGATGTTCCGTTCGCGCGCCAACGTCCGGTAACTCCACCAAGAATACTGCGCCTTGTTGCCATTGAGCAATCGGAAGGTATCGAGAAAGCCAGCGGCAATCAAGTCGTCGGCCCAGGCTCGCTCTTCGTCGGTAAAGCCGGGGTTGCCTACGTTCTCTTTCGGCCGCGCGAGATCAAGCGGTTGATGAGCGACGTTAAAGTCGCCCGTCAAAACAAGCGGTTTGCCGGTTCGACGCGCCAAACCGCGAACGTAATCGAGATAAGCCCGATTGAATTTAAGTTTATAAGGCAAGCGCGAAAGTTCGTGGTTGGCGTTGGGAAAATAGGTGTTGACGAACACAAAATGCTCAAACTCCAGCGCTTGAACCCGCCCCTCACAATCAAATTCGATTTGGCCCAAACCCTTTTCCATCTTAAGCGGAGCAGTCCTGGCTAGAACGGCTGTTCCGCTGTAACCCGAACGTTCGGCGGGATACCAAAATTCTTGGTAGTTGGGAAAATCGAAGTCGGCTTGCGCGCGCGCGGCATCGCTAATCTTTATCTCCTGCAGGCCGAGCATGTCGGGTTGATAATCGCGCAAAAAATCGGCGAACCCTTTTTTGAGCGCCGCGCGAATCCCATTGACGTTCCACGAAGCCAAACGCCAAATTGGCATGGAAATTGATTAAGTGGTCGGCGGAGTCGGTGGCGGCTTGGCTGACCAACGCTCTACCCATTTCTCCACCAACCACAAAACATTAAACACGAAAAAAGTGATCACCGTCACGATCGCCGCCACAAAGTAAAGTCCGTAACCGGTCGCCAAGCCAAGACCCGCCGCGACCCACAGACCGGCGGCCGTCGTCAAACCGCTAATTTTTTGCTGGCGCAAAATTATTAAGCCGGCGCCGAGAAAACCGATCCCCACCACCACCTGCGAAGCCACGCGCAACGGGTCGAAGTTGAAGTAGCCGGCGTAATTAACCGCCACCAACTGCGAAATGATCGCGAACAAGGCCGACCCCAAACTGACGAGGGCGTAAGTCCGCATCCCCGCCACCTTGCCCGCGAGTGTTCGTTCGGTGCCGAGTAGGGCGGCGAGCAGGGTCGCCGCCGCCAAACGCCAGAAAATTTCGAGATTATCAGGCGACGTCAGGGGCAGAAAATCCAGGCCGTTTTCCATAGCAATTGAATGATAACCGCCTTGCTAAAATAAGGCAACTTGCTCCGAGCCAGATGGGGCCTGGGGCGGCGGCAGAGCTGTTGCCACCGCCTGACGATAGGTACAGAGATCGCACTCCTCCGTTGGCGCCGGGGGCTTAGGCTGGCGCAAACACTCGCTCGCGGCAACAAGGCTCCCTCCCACCCAAGCATCGTCACCGCGATATGGAATGAGTTTAATCGAAAATTCGAGCCGCCCATTGAAGTTGGGCCGGTCGCGGCGGCCGTTAGCATAAACGAAATAAGCCACCGGCGAAACCGTCAATCCGTTTTGCCGGAGCAGCCACTGATAAATCTCCACCTGATTTTTATAGCCTCGCTGCCAATCAGCATCGAGATTAACCTCTTCGTCTTTGCTCGTCGCCTTGTAATCGACGACGATAATCTGGCCCGACTCATCGCGCCACAAATCGTCCACCGCGCCGGTGACGACGAAACCGCTCGGCTCGTGACGGGCCTCGACGCCAGAAAAATTATCGCGCCAGCTTTCGAGCTTGGGGTGTTGGAAGGGCGTGGCTCGCAGACCAGCCGCCGTCATTATGGGATGCGGCTCGCCCAGTTCGCGGTAACGGTCAAATTCTTTTTTAAGCAGGTGGTCAACGGCGGCGTTCAAACTGAACGGGAAGCCGGGCGGCTCGTTCACGCCCAAGCGGCGGTCAAGATAAAAACAAAACGGACAACGCAAAAATAACTCAAGCTTGCTCCGGCTCAAACGGAAAAACTCTTGCCCCGGCCCATGGCGCTCGGGGTCAAAAATATTGCGCGTCCGCTTACCGCGATAAAACTGGCTCGGCATCGCCGGATTGTAGCATAAAAGAATTTACGCTAGGATGGAGACCGTGGATCTGATGGAGATTAAAACAAAGGCCGCTCCGATTTTTGAGGAATATGGCATCAAACAAGCCTCGGTGTTTGGTTCCGTGGCGAGAGGGGAAGCCGGAGTGAATAGCGATATTGATATTATGATTACGCTCGGCGATAAACCAATTGGCTTGTTTTCTTACATGCGGTTTATAAATAAAATGGAGAAATCTCTCGGCCGGCGAGTTGATGTAGTGACCCTCAACAGTCTAAACAAGTTCATCAAACCCTACGTCTTGCCGGAGTTAAAAATCATTTATGAAAAGTGATGCCGTCTACATCAATCAAATTTTGGAAGCGATTACCAAAATAGAGAACTTTGTTAACGGCCTAAATCAGAAATCTTTTTGTGAAGACGCAAAAACACAGAGCGCGGTTATAATGCAGTTGACTCTGGTTGGTGAGATATCCAAGAAAATTTCTTCCGCTCTGAAAGAACGGGTTGATTTGCCATGGAAAGAAATCGCGGGGTTTAGGGATCGAGCAATTCACGATTATTTTGAGATTGATTTAGACGTAGTTTGGAACACAACTCTAACCGACTTGCCGGAATTGAAACGAGCTCTTTCCATCCACGCTGCGTCTTAATAAAACTGGCTCGGCATCGCCGGATTGTGGCACACCTCCGGCTTAAATTGAGATTAAGCGATCGACAAAAAAAGCCGGCGGATTGGAAACCAATCCGCCGGCAAGGATCCAAAACAAGCTCGA
>CAYWTW010000032.1:0-8712 GCA_964461325.1 uncultured Candidatus Saccharibacteria bacterium
TGGAGCAGAGTGTGGAGGGTGGCGGTGGGGGTGACGCGGGTGAGTTCGGTGGGGGTTAGGGGGGAGAGGGAGGCGAGGAGGAGGGAGAGGAGGGGGAGGAGGTTGGGGGGCATAATATTATTATTTTGTTAAATCACTTGACGTTTATTATAAAAAAGTAATATATTGAGAGCAAATTTTAATCAATACACTATTATATAGTATATCATCATGATGGATCTTAAAGTCCTACGCTCGGCTCTTGAGCAATTAAAGGAAGAACGCGGCCTGCCGCCGGAAAAGGTAATCGGCGCGATCGAGGACGCCCTCGTCGCCGCTTATAAAAAGGATTATGGCAAAAAAAGCCAGATTGTGCGTGCCCGTTTCGATTTGGAAACAGGGGCGACTCGTTTTGAACAAATCAAGGTCGTGGCCGATGACAGCAACGTTCGCTTCGCGAGCGAGGCCGATGACGATAAGCCGGCCGAGATTGAGCCCCAATCCTCGGAAACTCCAGCGACAGTTCTCCCCTATTTTAACGAGGAGCAACACATAAAACTGGAGGATGCTCGGCGCATCAAAAACGACGCTAAGGTCGGAGACGAACTGGTCTTCCCGCTCGAAACCAAAGATGATTATGGCCGGATCGCCGCCCAAACCGCGAAACAAGTAATAATCCAACGCCTACGCGAGGCCGAAAAGGGTTCGATCCTCACTGAATATGCCGAGCGGGAGGGAGAAATCGTTTACGGCAAAGTCCAAAAAATCGAGCGGGGCAATGTTTTTGTCGACCTCGGTCGGGCCACCGCCCTCCTCCCCTACGACGAGCAGATACCGGGCGAACATTACCGCCAAGGCGAGCGGGTTAAGGCCTATCTCTTCAAGGTCGAAGAAACGCCGCGAAGCGTCAATCTCCGCCTATCGCGCGCTCATCCTCAATTCGTTAAACAATTGTTCGCGATGGAGGCGCCCGAAGTCGCTCACGGAACAGTAGAGATCCGGGCTATCGCCCGCGAAGCGGGCTCACGCACCAAATTGGCCGTGGCCGCCACCGACCGCAACATTGATCCGGTGGGAGCTTGCGTCGGCCAACGCGGCGTCCGCGTCAACACAGTGACGGGCGAACTCGGCGGCGAAAAAATCGACATTATTGAATGGCGGGAAAATCCCGAGGAATTCATCAAAAACGCGCTCGCGCCAGCCAAGGTTGAAAAAATTACCCTCGACCACGAGCTCAACCAGGCGCGCGTGGAAGTGCCGGCTGACCAGTTTTCCATGGCGGTCGGCAAAGGCGGCCAAAACGTGCGCCTGGCCGCTCGATTGACGGGGTGGAAAATCGACATCGTTTCGCCAGAAATAAAAGAACCCACTGCGGAAGAAAAACCTGTGGTAGAATAAGCTTATGAATCTTTGGCACGAAATTGCGCCGGGTACGGCGGACAAGATGAACGTCATCATCGAGATCCCCCGCGGCTCCAGCAATAAATACGAAATTGATAAAGAGACAGGGCTTATCACCCTCGATCGCGCCGCGCACACGGCGCAGGTCTTTCCTTACGATTACGGCTTTATCCCCCAAACCTTGTGGGATGACGCCGACGCGCTCGACGTCGTCATGCTCACCACCTATCCCCTGCTACCGGGCATCCTCGTCCGCGCCCGCCCCATCGCTCTAATACGGATGGTTGATGGCGGCGAAGCGGACGATAAACTGATTGCCGTGCCGACGAGTGATCCGCGTTGGGATAAAACTCTCGACCTTACCGACATCAATCCTCATACGCTGAAAGAGATGGAACATTTTTTCAGCACCTACAAAAAGTTGCAAAATCAGGAAGTAGGCGTGAGTGGGTTTGAGGGAGCCGCCGCAGCCAAGCAGGCGTTCGCTCGCGGTTGCGCCAATTATAAGAAAAAGTTTAAATAAAAATCATTTTTAAATATGAAGCAACAACAAATTTTTTGGTTAGGTTTATTGGTTTTGGCATTAACCGTTAACGGCGGATCGGCTATCGCGCAGGAAAACACCGGTCCGGGGATGAACGGCTCTGGCCGTCCCGGCGGGCTGGAACGCAATGTCTCACCCCAAGCTCAAGAGCGCCTACTCCAGCGTCAAGAAAGGGGGGCGGCGGTTCGGGAGCGCCTCCGCGGCCTGTGGCAAGAACGCACCGGACGCTTCGTCAATTTGGCTAGCCGGCGTTTCGACGCGGCTCTCAATCGCTTAAGCGGTCTGCTGGAACGCCTTGAAGCCCGCCTGACCAAATTGGCCGAACTCAAACCGGAGACAGATTTCAGCGCGGCCGAGACGGCGCTCGCCGAGGCTCGCGCCAAGCTCGGAGCGGCCAAACTCGCTTTCGACAATTTCCAAAGTCAGCAAGAAACACTCAATCAAGCCGTCGCGACTAATCTGGAAAATAAAACCCCCGAACCCTTCGCTCCCGTCCGCCAAGCCATCCAAGCGGTTCACACCGAACTCCGCGCCGCCCATCAAAGCTTGCAAGCCCTCGTCGGGGAATTAAAAAAATTAGTCTCTTAATTAATTGATTTTTCAAAAATTAATCACATGCAAAACAACACCTCATTTGGTCCGGGAGCCGGCGCGACAGCCCCCAGTCAGGGCCCGACGATCGGCGCCATAATCGTCGTCATCGTCCTCATCTTGGGAGCCGCTTACTTTATCTGGCAGAAAGGGCAAGAGATGGCGGACTCAACCACCCCGCCGGAAACCAACCTCCCCGCGACGAGCAGTGGTCAAACTTCTCCGCTCACCGATGACTCCCTCGATGACTCGACGATTAATCAATTGCAAAATCAGGGAACTTCCGACGAGCTCCAGGCGATTGAAACCGATCTCGCGGCGACCGATCTGGAAAATCTGGATGCTGGTCTGAACGAGCTGGAACAAGAGTTAAATCAACCATAAACCTTGGCTGACGCGCGTTTCCAAATTAAAGACCGGCAAGACAAACCGGAGGCCGTCGTGGAGCTAACGGCCGAGATTGCCGCCGCCCACTTCGACGCCCAACGGGTCACGGCGTTAAAAAATCTAGCTGAAAAGAAAACCTTTGACGGCTTTCGCCCCGGGCAAGCGCCCGAAGCGGTAATCGTCCGGGAACTGGGCGAAGAAGCAGTGCTGTGGGAAATGGCTAAATTGGCCATCAGCTCCGTCTATCCCGCCATCATCACGCAAGAAAAAATCGACGCCCTGGGCCGCCCGGACGTGAGTATTATCAAAATCGCTTCGGGCAACCCGCTCGGCTTTAAACTAACGACCGCCGTCATGCCCCAATTCCAATTGCCGGACTACAAACAAATCGCGCGCGAAACCAATCAAGCCGCCAGCCAACCGGAAGAGCGCCGAACCAAAATCATCGAGGCCATCATGGCGAAAACTGAAATTAAATTACCGACGATTTTAATCGAAGCGGAACTGAATCAGATGGTCCGAGAATTGGAAACTCAAGCGGCGAGCGCGGGAAAAAATTTTACTGAAGAACTCAAGGCGGCCGGCAAAACGGTCGAGAGCTTGCGCGCCGATTGGCGCGGCGTGGCGGAAAAAAGGGTCAAAGCCAATCTGATTTTGGAACGCGTCGCGATGGTTGAAAAGCTAGAGCCGGCGGCCGACAAGATCGAGGCCGACGTCGTGGCCGTTTTGGCCAATCATCCCAAGGCCGACCGCGCTCTCGTCCAGGCCTACGTCCGGCACAGTCTCACCAACAATCTGGCGTGGGAACTCCTCGAAGGGCAAAAATAATGAGCATTATTTTTGCTTGTCCAAAAAAATCTCAATTTGCTTAACGTATTCAACTAAGAACCGATCGCCGCTAATTTGTTTTTTACTACGTCCTTCTCAACCATGTTGCTGAATAAAATTTTTGATAAAAGCGTCGCGGTAAACGCGCAAGGGCTTGGTATCCAAATAAGCGCGATGGGCGGCTAAAGAAAAATAAGTGAAACGATTTTTTCTATCCTCAAACAAAACCAAGCCGTGCTCGGCCACCTGTTTTTTGAGCACTGGCGAAACATTTTCTAGATTGACCAGCTCGACGGTCGGATTTTCGAAAATTTTGGCCAACTCTACAGACAAATCATAGTTTTCTCGATAATCAAGCGGGCGGCTGGCTAAATAGCCAACGTCCACATCGCTTTGACTGTGGGTTTGGCCGGTAACCTGCGAGCCAAACAGCACCAATAAACTCAACTCGCGCTGGCGAGCTAAATCGGCGATTTTTTGTTTGTCGTTCTGGCTAATTTCTTTCATCGTCGTTATTTTACCACAAATTTCAGCGAAAAAAGCCGGGCCACTCCAACTGGTTTGTTGGAAGACCCGGCAAGGCGGTTGGTAAACAGGCTCGGTCCGGAACTAGGAACCGCAATCGGCCTAAAAGGTTTTCGCCCGATGGTTTCCCTGTCGTGTTCGAGCACCCACGCTAGATCTTTTCAGCCGTCTCCAACCTCATTCCATTATACACAAACCGGTCTTACTGTCAAGCGTTTTGGTTCTATAGTCAAAATAGGCCTAAAAACAAGGATAAAATCAGCCCCGCGCGCTAATCAAGCAACGTGGGGCTATTTGGTGAAGCGGATGATGTTATTGGAATCGAGGATGAATCGCCTGTCGAAAATAATGTAAAAATTGATGCTTTCACCGTTATTGTCGATTCGAAACAAACAATCGCGGAAATATCCGGTCTGATTTCGATGGTGGAGATAGGTCGCCGACCCAATTTCCGCCAATTCCCCCTTTCGGCCTGACAGGCAAGGCAAAAGCTCGTGGGGAACAACCCTAATCGGCAGTTCAAACCGATAGACATTTCCAACGACCAATTGTTCGACAAAACGTCTGTGATTGTCGGAATCCTCAAAGTCCAGTGGGAGATCCCGAAATGTTAGAAGTCTCCTCCTCACCTCATCACCTCCTTTCTAGAAAGGATAGTATTTGACAGGTGGGCCCTCGTCAAGTAGCATAGCGCTATGCTCATACCTACCGTGATAGAAAAATCGCCGTTTGGCGAACGCGCCTACGACATTTATTCCCGCTTGCTGAAAGAGCGTATTGTTTTTCTGGGCGGACCGATTGAAGACAACATGGCCAACATCATCATCGCCCAATTATTATTCTTGGAATCGGAAGACCCTAAAAAAGATATCAGTCTTTACATCAACTCCCCCGGCGGCTCGGTCACGTCCGGCTTAGCCATCTACGACACCATGCAGCACATCAAGCCCAATATCCGGACGATTTGCGTTGGTTTGGCCGCTTCCATGGGCTCGGTGCTCCTCGCCGCTGGCGCCAAGGGCAAACGTTTCGCCCTGCCAAACGCCGACGTCATGATCCATCAAGTAAGCGCCGGCTTTCAAGGCCAGGCCTCGGACATCGAGCGCAACGCCAAATATATTCTTCGCTTGAAGGAGCGCTTGAACGGCATTCTGGCCAAACACACCGGCCGGACGGCCGCGGAGTTGGAAAAAGATTCGGACCGCGATTATTTTATGACGGCCGACGAAGCCGTCAAATACGGTCTCATCGATTCCGTCATTAAACCCAAAAGTTAACCGTGGATCTGTTGACGGCCCTATTCATTGGCGGCGGCGCTCTGGTTTTTGGCGCCCTGCTCGGCTATTTTTTCCGCTGGCTCATCACCCTCGGGCAAAAAGGGTCGATTGAACTGACCGTCAAACAAACCATCCTCGAAGCGAAGGATCAGGCGCAAAAAATTGTTGACCGCGCCGAGAATCAAGCGGAAGAAATTCTTAAGGAGATCAAACTCAAAGAACGGGAAACGGAACAACAATTAAAAAAGCGGGAGGATCGTTTGCTCAAAAAAGATGAGGTACTCGATCGCCGCCAAAACGACCTCGACCAGGAATTGGAGAATTTAAAACAACAATTAATCGAACTCCAAAAAACCAAAGACCGTCTGGCCGAACAAGCGAAACAACAAAAAATCGAGCTAGAGCGCGTGGCCGGACTATCCGTTGAGGCGGCCCGCGAGGAGATGATGAAGCGCCTCCTCGCCGAGGAGGAGGAAACTCTCGCCAATCGTCTGCGGAAATTCGAACAAGGCAGTCAAGAACGTTTAGAAAATCGGGCGCGAACCATCCTCACCTCGATTATTCAACGACTGGCGAGCCCAACCACTCAAGAATTAACGGCCACGACCGTAACGATTCCCAGCGACGATCTCAAAGGCAAAATCATCGGCAAAGAGGGCCGGAACATCCGCGCGCTGGAAAAAGAAACCGGAGTGGAGGTGGTGATCGACGACACCCCGGGTTCGATTATTTTGTCGTCATTTGATCCCGTCCGGCGTGAGATTGCTCGTCAGGCGCTAGAAGAATTGATCGCCGACGGCCGCATCCATCCCGCCAAAATCGAAGAGACGGTCGCTCGCGCCAAAGAAAACGTCTCTCGGAAAATTAAGGAACGGGGCGAACAGGCGGCCTACGAAGCCAACGTTTTCAATCTCGACCCGCGCATTATCATCATCCTCGGCCGACTCCACTTCCGGACCAGTTACGGCCAAAACGTTCTTCAGCATTCGATCGAAGTAGCCAATCTGGCCGGGATGCTCGCCGAAGAATTGGGCGCGAACGTCAGTGTCGCGCGCGCCGGTGCCTTACTCCACGACATCGGCAAAGCCGTCGACCACGAGGTGCCCGGAACCCATGTGGAAATCGGCCGTCGAATCCTGAAAAAATTTGGCGTTTCCGAAGAAATCATCAAGGCGATGCAAGCCCATCACGAGGAATACCCATACGAAACTCTGGAATCAATCATCGTCCAAACCGCTGACGCCATCTCCGGCGGCCGGCCCGGCGCCCGACGCGACTCGGTCGAAAATTACTTGAAACGATTGAAAGAACTGGAGGAAACGGCAAGCGCCTTCCCGGGCGTGGAAAAGGTTTACGCGATTCAAGCCGGTCGAGAAGTCCGCGTTTTCGTGGAACCTCAAAAAATCGGCGACCTAGAGGCCCGGCGACTCGCGCGCGACGTCGCTAAGAAAATCGAGGATGAGCTCAAGTACCCGGGCGAAATCAAGGTGGTCGTTATCCGTGAATCGCGGGTAATAGAATACGCAAGATAACTAATCTTTAGTCAACTGTTGAAAAAGCTTGATTTACGAAGCGCCGACCAGTATAATCCAAGCACAGCTTAATTTTGGTCGGCATTAATATTTGAAATAAAAATTTATGAACAAAGCATCCATTGTTGACGCGGTTTACGAAAAGATCGGCGGCACCAAAATGTCGGCCGAGCAGGCGGTGGACACAGTAATTGATTCGATTGTCGCTTCTCTCCGCAAAGGCGAAGAGGTGTCGATTGCGGGTTTGGGCATCTTCTCAGTCAAGGATCGGGCGGCGCGAGCGGCGCGAAATCCTAAGACCGGCGAGACCATTCAAGTTCCGGCCACGCGCGTACCCAAGTTCCGCGCGGCGAAAGCTCTGAAAGACGCGGTCAAATAAAAACGCCAGGAAAGCTGGTAAAACCCAATCCGCCGACAAGGCGGATTTGTGGTTAGAGATAAAACTTTTTAATCAACGGGTTAATGCGGGTCAGCACCTCGTGAGCGTGCGTGCCGGCCCAGGTGGCAAACTCCGCCGCGCCCAATTCCGGCCCGATCAGGGTTACAACCTGCCCCGCCTTCGGTCGTCGCGGCAAATCAGTCGCGTCCACGACGATCATATCCATCGAGACTCGGCCGAGCACTCGCGCGCGACGACCGGCAATCAGCACTTCGCCCCGGCAAGATAGGGGCAAGGGGAAGCCATGCCAATAACCGACCGGGCAGACGGCAAGGACGGTGTCGCGGCGGAGCTGCTCGAGAAAGCCGTAGCCCACCCGCTCCCCTTTCGGCACGTCTTTAACCTCGCTAACGATAGTCTGCCAACTTAAAACCGGGCGCAAATCAAAGCGCTGGGAAAACTTTTTTCGCCAGTCTTCGGAGAGCCAAGGGCCATACATCCCCAAGCCAACTCGATATAAAGTGAACATTGGATCTTGATAAGCCATCAGCCCGCCGGTATTGGCGGCGTGAATAAATTTTGGCTTAATACCCACCGCCGTCAACTCATCGAGAAACTTTTTAAACAAGTTTAATTGGTTCTCGGTCTCTCGACGATGCGCTAGGGAAGAAGAGGCGGCTAAATGAGAATAGACTCCTTCAATAAGCAACCCGGGCTGGCGTTTGGGCAACATTTTGAGCAAACGCGGCCACGCGCTCGAGACGAAGCCCTGCCGATGCATCCCACTATCAATCTTCAAATGAACGGCCATTTTCTTGCCCGGATGTTTAGCCAGAAGCCGATTCAGGTCTTGCCAGGTCTCGAAGGTCGAAACTGTTAAAGAAACGTTTTGATCCAGCGCTTCCTCATAGCAGGCCGGCCGCGTATAACCTAAGACCAAAATCGGAGTCTTAATCCCCTCCCGCCGCAAACGCCGAGCTTCGGTAATCGAATCAACGCCCAGATAATCGGCCCCCAATTCTTCCATCAGTTTCGAGAACTGCACGAGGCCGTGGCCATACGCGTTCGACTTAACAATCGGCATCAAACCGGCCCCCTTGGGCAGAGCCCGACGAAAAACCCGGTAATTATGCCGCGCGGCTTTAGTGTCGACGATAATCCAAGTCCGCAGAGCCGCCGTTAATTTGGGCAAATCTGATTTTTGTATAAGCATAATGCGGACAGCGAGAATCGGACTCGCGCTTACTGCTTGGAAGGCAGTCGTACTAC
>CAYWTW010000033.1:0-8607 GCA_964461325.1 uncultured Candidatus Saccharibacteria bacterium
AAGTTCTCCACCTCACCCACGTTGACCCCATTACTAGGCAAGAAACCTGGGAACCCATTGGTCTCTCCGCTGACGACCCCATCGGCTATGGGGAAAAGGTCAAGTTCCAGCCAAGCTCCCCCCTAGCCATTCACTTCCGTTGGCGCGAGAATAACCAACTCATCTCCACCGCCCCCACCGTCATCAAGCAATACCAAGGCCCAAACACCTTCGACATCAAACTAACGGTCTACAACCAAGACGCCACGCAAACACGGGAGTTGACCAAGCGGGTGTGGGTGGGGGAGGGAGTGCGAGTGCTGGATGTGCTGGATACAGCTTTGGGCGATACAACGGGTTTAGCGATCGACAACAACGTGGCCTGGGTCTCGCGCCTGACCCAACAATTAGTGGGAATTGACGTCAGTGACCCCAGTAATCTACAGAGAATTGCGGTGTTTCCTGCCCGTAACGGTTGGAACGTCGGCGCGGCCAATGGTCGGGTGTTCGTGGCCGTGCCCGGAAGCGGAACTTCTGGCGGTTTGGACATTCACGTCAATCCCTTGGATTCGGTCAATCGCGGAGTTTACAACGTTCCCCTCGAAGTCTACGACGTCAAAGCTGTTAACAACGTCGTCTTTCTCGCCGCTGGCCCGGCTGGTCTCAAGGTGCTCAACGTGAGCAACCCCGCCAACCCCCAATTACTGGGCCAAGTTCTTTTGCCTGGCACTGGTTGGACCGCCTCGGCTCGTCGTCTAGCTCTGGGCGACGGGGTCATTTTTGTTGCCACCGCGCAAGGTGGAACCGTTTATTCCATTGATATCTCTAGTCTCAACACCGTCAACCCCGCTCCGGTATCACTGACGATCGACGCTTCATTTTCCGCTCCCGCGTGGTCAATCGAACAGTTGGTGACCGACGATTCCGGTCTTTTAGCCGTCTTTTTCTACAACTACGTCGATTTATTTGAAGTTCTAAGCCCGTCTGATATCCGTTTTGCTTCCCGCTCGGACTTAATTGCTTTGGGTGGTCGGGCAGCGGGCGGTATCGCTTTAACGAAAAATGTTCTTTATGTGACTTACGCCAATGGTGGCGTGTGGCCCTTTGAACTCCACGCCATTGACGTAACGGATCCCGCTCATCCCTACGTTAGACAATCCCATGAGAGCGTGGGTGAAGTTGCTGGCGTAATCAAAGCCGGTATTCCCCACAACGGTGCAATATTGTGGACGAGTGGCAGCCACGACTTATTCTCCAGCTCGCTGCCTTAATTTCGTCTGGCGGCTATTGGTGCGGCAAATTTATCCCCGTTTGAGATCTTTGGGGGTGAGAGTTTTGTTATAATATTATCAAGCTTAATTAATAATTATGACATCTAAATCACCAAAAATTTTTCAACTATCGGCGGCGGCAATTTTGCTTACGCTGGTCGCGTGGCTCGGCAGCGCCAATGTCGGCTGGGCGAACTGGACGCCGCCAAATGCCCCGCCGCCCGCGTGCGTGAGTGGCGATCCCGGTTGCGCTCAACCGATCAACATTTCGGCCACAGGCCAGATTAAAGCCGGTTCGCTCGGCATCTCTAACGTTCTCGCCGTGTTTGGTAATGCCTATGCCAAGAAGTTGGGCGTCGGCCCGGGATTTTTCGACAGCACGGTCACGCTCGACTCCGACCCAAATGTGGCTTTGCACGTTGACGGAGATTTGCGATTAAAGTTTGGCGCCCCTAACGTGGGTGATGTTCTCGTCGCGGCCGACACCGGCGGCCTTCTTGGTTGGGAAGATATTGATGACGAAATGTTGTGGACGAGAGTCGCGCCGCCCGGCGACACCAACGATATTTACAACACTGACGGCGGCGCGGTGGGCGTGCGGACTGGAGACATTTTACTTAACGACGGCTTGACGGTGAAGGGAGCGCTGGTGCGCTTCAATAATACTTTTGGTTCGATGGCTGGCAATGTTGAGACCCAGGTTAATTTGGGAGAAAATAGTCACACGGCCGGCCAATACTCAACGGTCGCGGGCGGAACAGTAGGTCGAGCGGAAGGAAACTATTCTTTTGTGGGTGGAGGCGAGGGCAATAACGCTACCGGCGATTATGACGCGATAGCGGGAGGCGTAGCGAGCGGCGCTAGTTTGAACACAGCCGCTGGTGGCGGGTACAACTTTATCGGTGGCGGAGATAACCTTGATATCTGGGGGCAATATAACGTGGTTTTGGGTGGTCTTGATTCTCAAATTGGCTCATCGGCAATCTCCCGCGCCAATTATTCAGTTGTCGGCGGTGGCGAGGGAACGAATCGAGTTTATAGCGATTATGGCGTGGTCGTTGGCGGCCAAGCCAATCAATTGGCCAACGTCGGCGCGACTCATTCCGTTATCGGCGGAGGAGCCAGCAATCAAATTGAATCAACACACTCTGTGATTCCGGGCGGAGAAAATAACGAGATCGGTCTTTCCAGTAATTATAGTTTTGCCGGCGGCAAAGACGCGACGGTGCTTGGTAGCACCCCCGGCACTTTCGTCTGGGGCGGGGAGAATGGCGCGACGGTGGCCACCCCTAACGCTTTTATTATTCACCCCGGCGCTGGCCCGTTGGAGGGTTACGTGGGTATCGGCACGGCCAACCCGACGGCCAAGCTTGATGTCAACGGCAACGTCCGTATCCGCGGCAGCAGCGCCTTTCCGCCGGCGGCGGGTTACGTGCTGACCTCGGCTTCGAATAGCGGCGATGCTTATTGGGCGGCACCGCCGGCGGTTACCCCTCCTCCGCCTCCGGGGGAGGGCACGATGTACGTCTATAAATCTGGTGCTCCTGATCCAACTTGCCCGACTGCTGGTCTTGGCGGCGTGACTTGGTCAGCTACCACGGTTTGGACCGAATCCATCGGCGGGCAAACCAATCGAGTTATCGCTTGCTATACCAATGCTAATGTGCAGGTTCTGCGTTTGGTGGGTGTTAGTTGTCCTGGCGCTTGGACGGCCTGGCCACAAAGTGGTTATTATACTGTAAACTCCGGCACTTTTCAAAACAACGTACGTTTGTGCTTTAAACTCAATCCTTAAATGCGGTTACGTTTTTTAACTGGAGTTTGGCTATTGCTAATAACTGGCGTTTGGTTACTGGTTAGCCAACCAGCAATCGCCGACTGGACGCCACCGGCCGATTATCCGCCGTTTTGCACGGCTAGCCAGCCCGGGTGTTTTTTGTCTGTTAACCCATCGAATGCTTCTCAACTTAAATTGGGTTCATTAGGCCTTAGCCAGGACGTGAATCCGCCGGGTTTGATTCCGGCTGGCGCTAACGTTCGTTTTTATTCCAACGCTTTGGGGGTGGGAGCACCTTTCGTTAGCGCGCCGCCAACCGCCACCCTGGATGGCTCGGTTAGTCTTGATGTCGATGGTGACGCGCGGATTGCTCCAACCGTTGGAACAACGGTGCCGGTCGGCACCTCGCTTGAAGTTTTGGGTGTGGATGCGAACGGCGCGCGCGTGGCTTGGGGGAGCAAATATTTTTCGCTTTGGGAGCGCGCTCAAAACAGTTTTTCTAACAACGGCATTTACAATCCCGACGACGGCGGTGTCGGCGTGCGAACGGCCGGCGCTGGTCTCGTTGATGGTTTAACGGTCAAGGGCGCGCTGGTGCGTTATGGTGGAACCGCGCTGGTGAATACTTTGACCGGCAGTCCGACCACGCAAGTTAATTTGAGCACTCAAGGTCAGACGGGTGGTTCATACTCAACCGCGTTGGGCGGTTTTTCCAATCGAGCGACGGCTGATTATTCGTTCGCGGGTGGTGGCCAAAGTAATCGGGCAATCGGTATTGGCTCGGCGGTGGTTGGCGGCAGTTCCAATCAGGCGAACGGTGATTATTCTTTCGTTGGTGGCGGTCGGAGCAATACCGCTTCCGCGCTCGGCTCTAATACGGCGATCGGCGGTGGTTCGCTTAATACGGTGAGCGGTACGGGGGCGGCGGTTTTTGGTGGCCGGAGTAATCTTGCTGGCGGCGTAGGGTCGGTGATTGTTGGCGGCCAAAGCAACACCGCGAGCGGGAATTACTCGACTGTTTGGGGCGGCCAAAGCAACACCGCGAGCGGATTATATTCCACGGTTATCGGCGGCCAGAATAATACAGCTAGCGCCGCCCACAGTCTTGCCGGTGGTCGTCTAATGCGGGTTGATGGGGCGCAAACTTTCGCTTGGGGGAATAATCGGGCCGAAATCACCGCCAACACCGCCAAGTCTTTTATTGTCCAGCCTGATTTTGGCGCCGGTTCTGGGGTGGTTCCAGACTGGGGTTACGCTGAAGGTTCTTTGATGATTGGGACGAGCACGCCCTTTACCGCCGGTTACGCGATGCGGCTTAACGTTGATGGCTCGATGGTTGTGCGCGGCGGTAACCCGCAAACTGGCGCGCGCCTAACTGCCACGAGCGCTCTAGGCGAAGCGGCTTGGCAGTTGCCCGCCGTTCCTCCACCACAAAATTCGTATGGCGGTTCCGTTTTCTATCTGCGTTTGGCTAATCAAGCCGCTAATCCTCCGAATTGCCCGACCAATTGGTGCGACGCGAGCGCGGGCGCCAGTGGTTGTGGGGGTCCGGGGCAATCACCAATGGTGATATATGACGGTCCGTTTACAAATAAAGTTAGGGCGTGTTATCGGGCCGACAAACGCGTGCGCGTAATCCAATTTCGTGTGCCGTGTAGCCAATCTTGTAATCCGACAGAACCAGATTCCGCTCCAGTCTGCCCCGTCAACTTTAGTAATGTTTACTCTAATCACGACGACGGCGGCGAATATATTCTCGGCACTCTCAACAAAACTCGTGTCTGCTTAAGCGTCGACTATGATCAGCCATGAAGACGGAGGTCGAACGACTTAAATCTTTCCTGCTCGATTCTGGCCTCATCGCCAAAAAAGATTTGGAGGCCATCGTCGTCGAGGCGGAGCAGTCTGGTAAAAGTTTGGATGAAGTTTTGTTGGCGAGCGGCAAGGTCTCGGAAGACGAGTTCCGTCGTCTGCGCGCTTATTTGCTCGGCATCCCCTTCATCAGCTTGAAGAATTTGAAAGTGGCGCGGGACGTGCTGTTTATGATTCCCGAGCCGATCGCACGGCGCCACAACATCGTGGCTTTTGACCGAAGCGGCGACGCGCTCGAGGTGGCGATGCTTGATCCCGAGGACCTGTCTTCGATCGAGTTCATCAAGAAAAAAGTCGGTCTGAAGATCCAGCCCCGTTTAACGGATACCGAGTCAATCCGGAGTATCCTGCTCCAATATCAGAAAAGTTTGAAAGCCGAATTCGGCGACATTATCCAGCGCGAAGCGGCGAACATTAAGTCCGTGCCCGGCGAGGAGGGAGAGGCGGGAGCCGGCGCGATGGCAACGGCCGAAGAATTGAAAAAATTGGCGGAGGGGGTGCCGGTGGTTAAAATTGTCGATACTTTGCTTTCGCACGCCATTAATCAAAAGGCCTCCGACATTCACGCCGAGCCCTACGAAAAAGAATTGGTCATCCGTTATCGGATCGATGGTGTGCTCCACGACGCGATGATTTTGCCGCGGAGTTTGGCCGCCGGCCTGACGGCTCGGATCAAAATTTTGTCCAACTTGCGCTTGGATGAAAAACGCCTGCCGCAGGACGGGCGCTTCAAAATTGAAACTGAAAGCCAAAAAGTTTCTTTCCGGGTCTCTATTTTGCCCACGTATTATGGGGAAAAGCTGGTGATGCGCCTGTTGCCCGACACGGTGGAGGGCTTCACGCTGGAGCAGTGCGGTTTCCACGGAGCGGGGCTGGAACGTCTGCACGAAGGAATGAATTATAAGGCCGGAATGATTTTGGTGACTGGCCCGACCGGCTCGGGTAAATCCACGACGCTTTACACCATTCTCGATATTTTGAATAAGCCGGACGTTAATATTTCGACCATTGAGGACCCGATCGAGTATCAGATTAAACGCATCAACCAAACCCAGGTTAAACCGGAAATCGGCTTAACCTTTGCCGCCGGCCTGCGTTCGCTGATGCGTCAAGATCCCGACATTATCATGGTGGGAGAAATCCGCGACGAAGAAACGGCCAATCTGGCGATTAACGCCGCTCTTACCGGCCATTTGGTGCTGTCGACCCTCCACACCAATTCGGCCGCGGCTACGGTACCGCGCCTGCTCGATATGGGAGCGGAGGCCTTCCTCTTGGTCTCCACGATTCGGGTGATTATCAGTCAGCGCTTGGTGCGCAAGCTGTTGTCCGCGCGGGAAACTTATTTTTTGAGCAAGGGAGAATTAAAAATTTTGGCCGACAAGGTGGATCTCGATCGCGTGCTCAAGGTTTTACGTGAAGAAAAGGTTGTGCCGCCGGACGCGGACTGGGATAAAATCCCGTTCTATCGCCCCAAACCGAGCGAAGAGTCGGATGATGGTTTCGCCGGTCGGGTGGGCATCCACGAAGTGATGAAACTGTCTTTGCCGATCCGAGAGTTAATTTTGGCCGGCGCGAGTCACGATAAAATCGAGAATCAGGCCAAGAGCGAGGGGATGCTCACGATGCTGGAAGATGGGATTTACAAGGCGGTTCAAGGGATTACCAGTCTGGAAGAAGTTTATCGTGTGGTTTCGGAATAAAATTATCAGGGCATGAAATTTAAATTTCGAGCCAAAAATCGCGAAGGCCAGATGGTGGAGGGTGAGCGGGAATCGGCCGATCGTTTGGCCCTAGCTCGCGAACTGCGCCCGAGCGGCCTGACTTTGTTTTGGGCCGAGCCGGTAGCGGTGCCGGTTGGTTGGAAAAAACTGATGATCCGTCTTACTTTCGGCCGCGTCAAGTTGAAAGACAAAATTTTGTTTGCCGGCAACCTCGCTTCAATGCTCGAAGCCGGTTTGCCTCTGGCTCGCGCGCTCGACGTCATTAGTCGTCAAAATACCAACCAGGTTTTTCAACCTATTCTGCAAACTTTGGCTCAAAAGATTCGCAATGGCGAAAGTTTTAGCCAGGCGCTCGGTTCGTTCCCAGAAGTCTTTCCGCCCGTCTTTGTGGCGATGGTGGCGGCCGGCGAAGAATCTGGCAAATTAACCGGCGCGCTAGCGATTGTGCGGCGGCAGATGGAGAGGAATTATAATTTGCGGCGCAAGGTCCGCGGCGCGATGCTTTATCCTTTGATTATCGTCATCGCGATTATTATCATCGCCGTGGTGATGATGATTTTTTTGGTCCCCACTTTGACCGGCTTGTTTACCGAGCTCAACGTGGAGTTGCCCTTAAGCACCAGATTGGTCATTGCCGTCAGCAATTTTCTGTCCCATTATCCCGTTTTGGCGCTCTCGTCTGCCGGGCTGATTTTGGCGTTGCTGACGCGCTTGGGTCGAACGCGCAAGGGGCGGCGTTGGCTCGCGCTGTTCTGGCTCCGTCTGCCCGTTATTCGGGAGATTAGCCGGCAGATGAACGCGGCGGTGATTATGCGGACGCTCTCCTCGCTTCTGTCTTCCGGCGTGAGCATGGTTGAAGCGCTTAACATCACCCGTCAGGTTCTCGCCAACCCGTTTTTCCAAGAATCGCTTAATCAGGCGGTGCTTGAGGTGACGCGGGGCCAGCCGTTGTCGAAAATTTTTCGAGATTATCGCGAGATTTACCCGCCGCTCGTTGGTGAGCTGGTGGAAGTGGGGGAAGAGACCGGCGATCTGCCGAAATTACTGCTCAAGGGGGCGTTATTTTACGAAAGCGAGGTCAATCAAATGACTAAAAATTTATCGACCATCATCGAGCCGGTGTTGATGGTTTTGGTCGGCGCGGCCGTTGGTTTTTTCGCCATTTCCATGATTGCCCCGATTTATTCGCTCTCGAGTAGCTTTTAATTAATGTTGCCCGATCAACGCGGTTTGAGTTTGGTCGAAGTGCTGGTGGCCGTGGCGATTGTCGGCCTTTTGGCCGCCGTCGCGATTATTCCCTTTAGTCGATTTTACGAGCAGCGAGTCTTGGATGATACGGCCGAGACCGCTCTGGCTTTTCTCGCCGAAGCGCGAGCCGCGACCTTGTCTTCCGCCGGAGCCGTAGGCGAGCAGTACGGCGTTCAATTCGAAAGTGATAGAATAATCAAGTTCGTGGGGGCAACCTACGGCGGGCTGGGGCCGAACGATGTCGAATATTTGTTGCCCACGGCGGTTGCGCTTGGCATCGATTTAACGGGCGGTGGCCGCGAAGTTGTTTTTGCCCGTCTGACGGGCAAGGCCGGGGCCACGGGCGAGATCGCAGTCAGTCTGGTTAGTGACCCAACCCGGACGCGCGTGGTAAAAATCGAGTCTTTGGGAGTGGCTTATTTGCAGACGAATGATTAAGTTTAAAAAATACATTACGGGATTTGGTTTAATTGAGATTCTCGTCGGCGCCGCGATTATCGTTGGTTTGGTCGGCGGCGGCGCGAGCGTTTTGGCCCATCTCTCGCGGGTGGCTCAGAGCACTTGGCGCGAATCCAAAGCGGTTTGGTGGTTGGAGGAGGGAGCCGAGGCGATGCGCCTGTTTCGAGACGTGAGTTGGTCGAATATCGCCGGTCTCAATCACCGAACAGTATATTAACTTACAAGGACGGGAGGGACTTTCGCGACCAGAACGACGCCGACCCCGCTCGTCCAGCGA
>CAYWTW010000034.1:0-8443 GCA_964461325.1 uncultured Candidatus Saccharibacteria bacterium
TCCGACTGCGGCCGTTTTTCTTATCTCGCCCTTGTTGCTCAATCGGTTCAGCAAAGAACAAATCGAGGGTAGCCAGACCGGCATAACCGTATTGTAGCCGCGCCGACTCTACCGTCCGCGAATCACAACCACGGCAAATCCTCGTGAACGCGTCCTGAATGATGTACCAAATCGGAGCAAGGTTGCGACACGATTGGCCCCAATCTGATTTCGCTAATAACGACGGATCGCAAAAAAGAAATCTCGCCACAATATCCTCACCACCGACCGACTCGTAAGAGGCGTCGGTCAGCTTGAGTTCCTTTTTCGCAAGATCGTCGGGCAAATTCTTGATCAAAAACGGGCCCGGCAAATCAGATTCTCTTGGCCACCGTCGTTCAAGCCCCCAGACATCAACTACATCTGACCGGCCGAGCAAACATCCCCGCGCGGACTCCGGGAATTTTTGTCCCCGAAAGTAAAACGACAACAATAATCCCAAAACACCGGAATTCTCCTGAAAAACCCTCAACAAGAGATTGCCGTTCAATGCCTACCTCCTAAAAATGAACAGTGTCCTATTCCTTTTCGAATCTAACACGCAATATAACTTCGGTCAATTAAAATTTTAAATTGTTTCCACCGAAGCAACAGAATTGGACCGCGAAGTCCGATTCGGACGATCAGTTTTGTAAGCTCGCTTCAATTCCACTTTTGGCGCGCCATCGACCAAATCAACGCTCACCACCCCCCCATGCTCTACTTGCCGGCCAATAATAAATTCGGCCACCGGATTTAAAATCTTGGTTTGAATCAAACGCTTCAACGGTCGAGCGCCGTATTCACGACTATAACCTTCCCGAGCCAGATATTCGATCGACGCCGGGGAAAGTTTAAGTTCGATATTTTTCTCACGCAGACGCTTGGCCACAATCGCCACCTGCAGGTCGACGATCTCACGAATGACCGCTGGCGCGAGCGGATTGAAAATTACAATGTCATCCAGTCGATTCAAGAATTCGGGCCGGAAATGACGCTTCAAACTTTCCATAATTTTTTGTTTGGTCTCATCAAAGTCTTCGGTCGCCGTTTGTTCGTGATCGGAAAAACCAATCCGTTGGAGCCGACTCATAAACTCGCTCCCGATGTTTGACGTTATAAGGATAATCGATTTTTTAAAATTAACGACTCGCCCCTTGGAATCCGTCAGTCGGCCGTTATCAAGCACCTGCAACAAAACGTTAAACACCTCGGGGTGGGCCTTCTCCACTTCGTCAAAAAGAAGCACCGAGTAAGGCCGATGGCGAATGGTCTCCGTTAGAGCTCCTGATTCGTCGTAACCGACGTAACCGGGGGGCGAACCGATCATCTTCGAAACTGAATGCTTTTCCATATATTCCGACATGTCCACCCGCACCAGCGACTTCTCATCGTTGAACATAAATGAAGCTAAGGCCCGAGCTAATTCGGTTTTGCCCACACCCGTCGGCCCGAGAAATATGAAGGAACCGATCGGCCGATCCGGATCGGCAATACCGGCCCGCGAACGTTTGATCGCCTCGGCCACCTTGCGAATAGCTTCATCCTGGCCGCGAACTCGTGATTGTAGCTCGGCCTCCAAACGCTGAAGTTTGACGGCTTCTTCCTCGAGCATGCGAGTGACTGGAATGTGCGTCCAACGCGCCACCACTTTGGCGATATCCTCTTCCGTGATTTCTTCTTTCAAAATCTGTCGGCGGCTCTGCAGACGCTTGAGCCGCGTCTTTTTCTGTTGCAAGGTCCGTTCTAGCTCTGGCAGGCGGCCATAACGAATCTCCGCCGCCCGTGTTAAATCGACCGTCAGTTCAGCTTGCTCGGCGTCTTGCCGGGCGGTTTCGAGATCGGTTTTCAATTTTTTAATTTCCTCAATCACCCCCTTCTCATTCTGCCAACGTCGTTCCACGTCGCGCGTTTCGTCCTTAAGATCGGCAATCTTTTTTTCCACCTCGGTCAGACGGGCTTTCAAATCCTTGTCGCCCGCTTTCAGCTTAAGTTCTTGGCGGATAGCCTCGCGCTCCACCTCCAACCGCATAACTTTAGTCTGAGCCTCTTCAAGCAAAGCGGGCTTATTCTCTAACTGCAGGCGCAAGGCCGAGGACGCCTCATCAATTAAGTCGATAGCCTTATCGGGCAAAAAACGGTCGGTGATGTAACGGCGCGAGAGGTTAACCGCGGCCACAATCGCATCATCAGTAATATGAATACCGTGATGAGCTTCGTATTTATCCTTGAGGCCACGCAAGATCGCCACCGCGTCTTCCGGCCCCGGCTCCTCAACGTAAATGGGTTGGAAGCGACGCGTCAGGGCCTGGTCTTTCTCGATATGGCGCTGGTACTCCTTGATCGTGGTGGCACCGATCATTCGTAGCTCGCCACGGGCAAGAGCCGGCTTGAGCATATTCGAAGCGTCGATCGCTCCTTCGGCCGCGCCAGCGCCAACAATCGTGTGGATCTCGTCGATGAAAACTAAAATCTTGCCTTCAGCTCGCTCAATTTCCTTCAAAACATTTTTTAAACGGTCTTCGAATTCGCCTCGATATTTCGTCCCGGCCACCAGCAGGCCAAGATCGAGCGAGACCAACTCCCGGCCGCGTAATGATTCCGGCACGTCGCCGCGGGCAATCCGCAGAGCCAGACCCTCGGCAATCGCTGTCTTGCCCGTTCCGGCCTCACCGATGAGGATGGGGTTGTTCTTGGTCCGGCGCGACAGAATTTCCATTACCCGCTGTGTTTCCTCTTCACGACCAATCACCGGATCAAGCTTATCTTGGCGAGCCATGGCGGTTAGATTTTTGGTAAATTTTTCAATCGCCCGGAAACGCTTTTGAGGGGTCGCGTCGGTAATTTTGCCCGAGCGCAATTCTTGCAAGACGCGCAAAACGCCTTCACGACTGACCCGAAAGCGATTCAAAATTTCGTGCGCCTGATTCGGCGACTCAAAAAAAGCCAAAAACAGATGCTCCGGGCCAATAAAATCGTCCTGCAAATTGGCGGCGATCTTACCCGAAGCGTCAAACACCCGGACAAGCTCCGGTGTGAGGTAGAGTTGGTAGGAAGGCGAGGCCACCATGCCCGCCGGTCCGCCCTCCAGACCTTCCATCACGTAGTCGGAAATGGCGATAGTGTCAACGTCCAAACGTTCAAGAATAGACAGCAAACCGCTGTCTTCGAGCAGAATCATCCCCGCCAGAAGGTGCAACGGATTAACCTGATTTTGGCCTCGCTCCACGGCGAGTTCCTGACTCCGGCGAATGACCTCCTTAGCTTTGGAGGTAAAATTGGAAAAAGGGGGCATAATTTACCGACCCGCGTCGTTAACCGTGGCCGCGAGCAGAGCGAGCACGGTAGCGCTCGGCAAGGCTTTGCCCGGCGCCAAACTCAAACCAACGACTCGACCGTTCAAATTCAAAAGCGGGCCGCCCACGTTCGCGCCAGTCACGGCATCGGTAATAATTAGAAAAGCCTCGGGCGCGGCCTCGTCCGCTTGATCGCCCGTCGCGGACGAGGTGGTGGTGGCCGTAGTCGTCGCCATATCACTCATCGAGAGGGCGGGGCCGCCCGAAACGATTCCATCTTCGACAAGAGTCCGGCCGGCGCGGTCTAAACCTAGCGCTAACACCCGCTGGCCAATCACCAATTGGTCGAGCGACATATCAACGTGCGGCAGGGTCGTCACCTCGCTGGCCGGCAAATCAATTTGCCAAGCCGCCACGCCGCGTCCAATCTCGCCCAGAGTCAAAACCGAACCGAGACCAGTTAAAATATTTGTCGATACCGATTTAATCGCCAAGGCGCGACCGTCCGGCAACAACGCGCGCAAATGGTTTAGATCTGGTTTGGGCTCGGCCGTCGAGCTGGAACGCGCCTTCGGGGCAATCGCCGGTTCCGTAATTGGCCAAACAGGTTCGCTAGAAATAATCAAACCCGAATCGCCAGTAATAAATCCAAAGGCAATGGGGACCGCGTTAGGATCATCAACCAAGACCAGACGCACTAGCGCCGGCGAGGCGTCAGCCACGGCCTTGACTACCTGCTCCGCTTCCGTCACGACCACGGGTACCTCGCGGATAACCGTAGTCGTCTGCGTTTCAGCCGGAACAACGCGTTCGATGGTTCGTTCGATTACCTGATTAATGGTTTGGGTAACTCCGGCCGGAGCTTGGTCCATTAAGGTCACAGTGACGATGCCGGTGGCAATCGAAGTAACGAAGCTAACCAGCAGGGTAAGCAAAACAATCTGATTTTTGTTTAGATCTTCCATATTGTTTGCCAACTTAACACATTATTATAATAAAATCAAGAGAAAAGCCGTTTTTCCACCTCTGGCCAATTAACGACCGACCAGACGGCCTCCAAATAATCGGCTCGCCGGTTCTGATACCGGAGATAATAGGCATGCTCCCAGACGTCAATGCCAAAAACGGGCGAACCCCGGGCGAGAGACGTATCTTGATTGGGAGTGCTGATAATCTCTAATTGCTTGCTTGATTTTTTAATCAGCCAGGCCCAACCAGAACCAAATTGGCTTAACGCCACTTCTCTAAACCGATCCTTAAATGTCTGAACGCCGCCAAAATGTTCAGTAAGCAAAAGCTCGAGACGTTCTGACGGACCACGACCGGCTGGAGTTAACCATGCCCAAAACAGCGAATGATTGTAGTGGCCGCCGCCGTGATTGCGCACTGTGGCTCGAATCTCCGCGGGCAAAGAATCAAGATTAAGAAGCAGATCTTCAAGTGATTTTTTCTGTTCGTCCGGATAGCGTTCCAGCGCGGCGTTTAGTTTATCAACGTACGCTTGATGGTGTTTGCCATGATGCAGACGCATCGTCGCTTCATCAATATATGGCTCCAAGGCATCGTAGGCGTAAGCAAGTTTGGGCAACGCGTGCATTCGCTTCACAGTATAACACAAGGCCAAGAGACAAAAAGAGCCCCGCGCCAATTTTGGCACGGGGCAATCAGACGAAAAAACATTGGGCGAGACGAGAGAAGAATCAGACTGAAATGTTCTTCATTTTTTGGCTATGCTGTCTTGCCGCCGACCGCACAGATTCAAAACCGGGATGTTTGGCCCCCAGATCCCTCACGGCCGCAGAAATTGGCCGATAATAGGAATCGGGAGCACCCTGCTCCTTTAGCCTTGCATACAACACGCCGTACAACTCTTCCGTCCCAACAACTTGCAGGACACGACCGCACGCCGCCTTCGCAAAACCACTCTCACTCATAAAACCTCCTATCCAAAAGTGACCCGCGCTCTCCCATCCATTGAGAGAGCTCTGGCGGAGCAGATTACGCCAACACGGATAATTAGTCAAATCTGGCACGGTGGATAATCTCTGGCAAAACCCGTAAAACGTAGTCTAATTGGCGTTTGGTGGTGTGGCGATCGAGAGTGAAGCGCACGGCGCTCCGCGCCGCCGCCGCCCCGCGCAGGGCCTCAATCACATAGGAGCCCTCACGCTCTCGGAGCAAACAAGCGCTGCCGGTGGAAACCGCTACCCCAACGGCATCCAAACCAAGCACAATCGCTTCCGCCTCTGCCCCGGGAAAGGAAATATTCAAACAGTGGGGCAAACCATGCTCGAGCGAGCCGTTAAAAACCGCGTCCGGAAAAATTTTTGAAAGACCAGATAGAAAACAACCCCGAAGCGCCCGCAAACGCGCCACTTCCTTATCTCGCTCCCGCTCGACGACCTCGAGCGCCGCGGCCAAACCGAGAGCCGCCGGAACATCCTCCGTCCCCGCCCAAAGACCGGCCTCTTGCCCGCCACCTGTCACTAATGGCGAAAGCGCGAGCCCGCGACGCACCCAGAGCGCGCCTTGAGCGGGGCCATAAATTTTGCGGCCGGAAAGACTCAATAAATCGAGGCCCAGAGCTCGCGGATTAAGAGGCAGGAAACGCGCCGCCGGCGCGGTGTCGCTGTGGAAGTATGGGTAGGGTGTTCCTTGGGCGCGCCGCCATTCACGGAGTACACGAGCTAAGGCGGATAAATCTTCCACCACCCCGGTTTCACTATTGGCATAGGCCAGGCTCACTAGTCGGGTTGCCGGACGAAGAGCGGCACGCAAATTTTTAGGCGTGATTCGCCAGGAAGATTCCGGCTGGAGCCAAACCAGTTTGGCTCCCCGGCGCTCCAACTCGCGCAACGGTCCCAAGACCGAACGGTGCTCGATCGGCGAACTGATTATCTCCACGTTATCAAGCGCGCCAACGCCGGACCACAAACCGATGAGGGCCAAATTATTAGCGGCCGTGGCCGAAGGCACAAACACAATCTCGTCCGGGCTAGCGGAGAGTTGCTTCGCCACCCGTCGCCGAGCGTCGGTCAAAGCTCGGCCGGCCGCTACTCCCGCGGCGTGGAGACTCGCGGGATTGGCAAACCAACGCCGAGCTCGGCTCATCGCCCGCGCCACTCGACGATCGAGCGGCGTAGCCGCGCCGGCATCAAGATAAATCTGACGTCGCCACATCACTATCACATTGATGCTTTTATTTTGCCAAGTCAACTTTTTTAGAGTAGAGTGAGGCCAATGGTTAAAGAACGTCCACCAGTTATCGTCGTCGTCGGTCATATCGATCATGGCAAGTCCACCTTGCTCGACCACCTCCGGCAAACCCACCTCGTGGATAGCGAGGTAGGCGGCATCACGCAGCACATCGGCGCCTACGAAGTAAAGCACCGACTCAAAGACGGCCGGGAAAAAATTTTAACCTTTATCGATACTCCCGGGCACGCCGCCTTCAACGAAATGCGCCGCCGCGGCGCCAACTTAGCCGACCTGGCGGTCCTGATCATCTCGGCGGAAGAGGGCGTCAAACCGCAAACCGTGGAAGCGCTAGCGGCCATCGAGCAAGCCAAACTTCCCTTCGTCGTCGCCATCAACAAGATCGACCGGCCAGAAGCTAATCCCGACCGCGTTAAACAAGAATTAGCCGAACGGCAGATTTTTCTTGAGGGCTACGGCGGCACTGTACCGGTGGCCGAAATCTCCGCCAAAATCGGGACAGGGGTCTCTGACTTGCTAGAACTTTTGGTACTTTCGGCCGAGCTCGCAGAACTGAAAGGCGACACGGAAGCCGCCGCCGCCGGCTTTGTCCTCGAGTCGCGGCGTGATCGTCAGAGCGGCGTGATCGCCAACTTGATTATCAAAAACGGGACCCTGCGCCTCGGCGACTACGTAGTGGCCGGGCAAGCCAACGGGAAACTGCGTAGCTTACGCGATAGCACCGGCGCGACGGTTAAATCTCTTACTTTTTCCGCGCCGGCCGAAACTTTAGGTTGGAGCGATTTGCCGTTGGTCGGCACTCCGTTTACCGCTCATCACGATAAAAAGGGCATGGAGCGGACCCTAACTAATAATCAAAACGCCGCCGAACCAAAGGCCGCGGCCGAAACGGCCACCGATGATAACACCATCGCGCTTGTGCCGATCATCGTCAAAGGCGATACGGCCGGAACTAGCGAAGCCGCGGCGGAGGAAACGTCTAAAGCCAGCACCGAGCGAGTGCGTTTTCGAGTCGTCGGTCGAGGCGTCGGCCCGATTAACGAAAGCGACGTCAAAGCCATGAGCGCCACGCCGGGCGGACTGATCCTCGGCTTTGGCGTCACAGTCGAAAAAAACGCCCTCGAACTAGCCAGCAAATTTAAAGTAGCAATCCAGAATTTTAAATTAATTTACGAATTATCGGAATGGTTGGGAAAAGAAGCGGTGCACCGCCGGCCAAAAGTCAAAAAACTAACCCCGCGCGGACGAGTCAAACTCTTACGGATTTTCAACCAAGAAAAAGGACGACAAGTCGTGGGCGGCGTGGTGGTAGAGGGAGCAATCAGCGAGGGTGAAGCCTTCAACATCATTCGCCGAGAGAGCGAAATCGGCACGGGCAAGATAACCGGCCTGGAGCAACAAAAATTAAAGGCCAAAACCGTGGAACAAGACAAACAATTTGGCGCCTTGGTAGAAACCAAAATCACCCTCGCGCCGAACGACCAATTGCAAACTTTCGTAATCGTCGAAGAATAAACGCTTCAATGAGCCATCATCATGATCGAACGGTCGCTTATCTGCGGCAATTAACGGCTGAACTGCTCGAACATCAGGCCGAGCGCGGCGTGCTCGTCACTCTCACCAACTTTCGTCTCGACCGACGCGGCCCGCGGACCACAGCACAAGCCGACGTGACGGTCTGGCCGGAAGCGGCGGAAGCCGCGACCCTTCGCCGTTTGCGCCGTCTCTATCAACCCTGGCGAGAACTCGTCAGCGAGCGGACCAGAAAACGTCTGGCGCCGCGCATTAATTTTTCGATCGACGAGGAAGCCAAAAGACTCAATCGGGTAGACAAAGCCCTGGGAGATCTTAAAATAAAAGAGAAGAAAAATTCGGCGCGGTAGCCAAGTGGTAAGGCAAGGGTCTGCAAAACC
>CAYWTW010000035.1:0-7846 GCA_964461325.1 uncultured Candidatus Saccharibacteria bacterium
CCGGAACGGCGAGAAGTTGGCGTTTTTCTTGTTTGGTCAGATAGCCGGACCGATGTTTGGTCACGCGAATCGTCTTGATAAACGCGAACGGATTATTTTCGGTTCTGCGCACCTCCCGACAAAATCCGTAAAAACTTCTCAGGGCTGACAAGGAGCGGTTAATTGAAGATGGGGCCCGCCCCTTCTTTTCCAGCGCTCGCAAAAAAGCTTCTCCGTCGGTGGCAGTAGCCGAAAGTAGGTCATCGGCGGATAAAAAATCACGAAATAATCTCACGTCTCGTCTGTATGATATTCTAGTATTCTCGGCTGGAAAACTCTCCAGAAAAGCTTCGAGTAAGGCGCCAACATTCATCTCAGCCATTACCCCCGTTGTCAAGGTGCACCGTCCTTTCTAGATTAGAAATTAACCTGGTCCATTTTTATTCTACGCTATATACTACAAAAAATCAATGCGTTGGCTAGACCCCCTCGTTTTTGAGCTCTTCCACTAGTTTTTTTGCTTTGCGAGAAAGTTTGGCCGGATTTTTGACTCTAATTTGAACCAGCAAATCACCGCGGCGATTATTGGCTCCCACGGCTCCGTGGCCGCGCAGGCGTAACGACTCTCCAGTGGAAACTCCGGAAGGAATTCTCAATTTAACTTCGCCATCGAGCGTAGCCACACTATATTCAGCACCTAACAGAGCATCCGAAAGTTTAACGTCCAGATTCATGGTCAAATTTTCGCCTTCGCGGCGAAAAACCGGATGCTTTTCAACATGAACTTTAATATACAGATCGCCGGCCAACCCGCCGGGAACGGCTTCGCCGCGACCGCTCAAGCGGATCATCTCGCCAGAGCCGATGCCGGCCGGAACGGTTACCGTCACTTCGTCTGGGCCGCGCGCCACGCCATAGCCAGAGCAGGTTCGACATTTTGTTTCGGGGATTTTGCCTCGGCCAAGACAGTCTTGGCATTCCCGCGTGGTAGTGAAAACGCCGACGAGCGAGCGCCGAGTCTCGTTCAAGCGGCCCCGGCCATTGCAAGTCGGGCAAGCTTTGGTCGAGCTATCGGTTTCCGCTCCTGATCCGCGACAAGTTTGGCAAACATTGGTTTTATTAATCAGAATTTTTCGTTCGGTGCCAAAAATCGATTCCGCGAAAGAAATTTGGATATCCACCGACACATCTCGCCCGCGTTTCTGGGTGAAGCCGCCCCCGGCACGATTAAAGAACTCGTTAAAGATATCGTTGAGATCAAACTGGAAACCCTGACCACCAAACCCGCCGTCGGTGGTCGAAAAACCGAACCCGCCGCCATCTCCGCCACCGGCAAACGATTGTCCGTAAGCATCGTACTCGGCGCGACGCTTGGAATTAGAAAGAATTTGATAAGCTTCATTCACCTCCTTGAATTTTTGCTCATCGCCGCCTTTTTTATCTGGATGATATTTATGAGCCAACTTGTGAAAAGCACGACGCAATTCTTCAGCCGAGGCATTCCGCTCGACTCCCAAAATTTTGTAATAATCTTTAGCCATTTTGGTTTTTGCTCAAAGCCTCGCCAATCTTCTGCATCTCGCTCGAAAGGGCCGCGCTCGCTTGTTTTAATTTTTCCATATCCTCTCCCGCTCGAGCGTCTTTCAGCTCTTTAATTTTTGACTGGACCGATTCTTTAATCGCGGTTTCTAATTTATCTCCCGCGTCCGCCAGCGCTTTTTCGGCGGTATAAATCAATTGATCGGCGGAATTACGAATTTCCACTTGTTCTCGTTTGCGCGCGTCTTCCGCCGCGTGCGTTTCGGCCTCGGTTTTCATCCGCTCGACGTCTTCTTTGCTCAAGCTTGATCGGGCTTCAATTTTGATCGATTGTTCGCGACCACTGGCCTTATCTTTGGCCTTTACGCTCAAAATACCATTGGCATCAATATCAAACGACACTTCAATCTGCGGGCGGCCACGCGGCGACGGCGGAATACCGTCTAAAATGAATCGTCCCAAACTTTTGTTGTCAGTAGCCATCGATCGCTCGCCTTGAACCACGTGGATTTCAACTTGAGTTTGATTATCGGCCGCGGTGGAAAAAATCTGGCTTCGCGACACCGGCACGGTCGTGTTCCGCTCAATCAATTTAGTCGCCACTCCGCCCATCGTCTCAATCCCAAACGACAAAGGCGTAACGTCAAGCAATAACACGTCCTTAACGTCACCCTGAAAGATGCCGGCCTGAATGGCCGCACCCAAAGCCACCACTTCATCCGGGTTAATCGACCGATTGGGTTCTCGGCCGAAAAACTTTTTCACCGCCTCGACGATCGCCGGCATTCTTGTCTGCCCACCGACCAAAATCACCTCATCAATGTCTGACAATTGATAGCCGGAGGCCTCTACCGCGCGCTTGGTAATCTCAATTGAACGATCAATATAGGTCTTGGCTAGCTCTTCGAGCTTGGCACGAGTTATTTTCAAAAGTAAGTGTTTGGGCCCGTTCGCGTCTGACGTAATAAAAGGAATGTTTATTTCCGTTTCCAGCGTCGTCGAAAGTTCGTGTTTGGCTTTTTCCGCGGCTTCTTTCAATCGCTGGAGAGCGAGCGAGTCTTTAGTAATATCAATGCCGTTATCTTTTTTAAATTCCGCCGCTACCCACTTGATGATGGTTTGATCAATATCCTCGCCACCCATATGTGAATCTCCGTCCGTCGCTTTGACCTGGATGCTTTGTTCCCCCTCTTCGCCAGTAATTTCAAGGATAGAAATATCGAAGGTCCCACCACCAAAATCATAAACGGCGATTTGTTCGTTCTTCCGCCGGTTGAAGCCGTAGGCCAAAGCCGCAGCCGTCGGTTCATTGATGATTCGCCGTACTTTAAAACCAGCGATCTCGCCGGCGTCACGGGTCGCCTTACGCTGGGAGTCGTCAAAATAAGCCGGAACCGTAATAACAGCCTCTTCGATTTTCTCACCCAACTTGTTTTCCGCGTCGATCTTAAGTTTCTGCAAAATCATGGCCGAAACCTCCTCCGGACTGTAAAGCCGATCGCCAAGCTTGATCTTCACTCCGCCATCTTTGCCCGCTTCGAGCTTGAATGGAACAATCTCGCGGTCGCGCTTGATGTGGGCATCGTCAAAATGATGACCCATCAAACGCTTAACGCCAAAAATCGTGTTCTCGGGATTGGTAATCGCCTGGCGCTTAGCCAAAAGACCGACAGTTCGTTCGCCAGATTTAGTCAAAGCCACCACCGAAGGAGTCGTCCGCGCGCCTTCGGTATTTTCCACCACCTTCGGTTCGCCACCTTCGACATAAGCCATGGCGGAGTTGGTGGTGCCCAAATCAATACCAAGAATTTTTGCCATAATGTTTATATGAAAGGTTAATTTTTAAAAATTGCGATTTTGACCCCGGCCGGCCGCAAGATTATACCGCTTCGACGGTAACCTGTCTGCCTCACGCCAACAATTTTTTGGTCCTCTTCTTGGTCGGTCGCGGCAACGGTTTCAAACGCGGCGTGCAAATTCGGATCAAAAGTTTCGCCCAACGCCGGTATCTCCTCCACCCCCAATCGCGACAAGAGGGTTTTCAGGTGCCCGTGGAGTTGTTTAAATCCGTCAAACCAAGCGGCTGGCAAATCGGCCCGCGCCTCATGTTCCAAAGCGGCTTCGAAACTGTCGGCTAAAACCAAAAACTCTATCAATAATTTATTTTCCGCGGCGCGACCGGCTTCGGCGCGAATCTCGGTCATCTGTTTTTGCAGATTTAGATAGTCAGCGCGCAAGCGTTGGGCGGTGTCGAGATAATCGCGTTTTTCACCCTGACAACGTTTCAATTCCTCACGACAACGCTTGAGTTTGGCCACACCATCGCCAGCCAAACCCTGATCTTCCGTCTCCGGAACAAATTCGGTCTGATTTTCCTCCATTCGGACAAATCCTTTAACGCTTCGACCACTGCGGAGCTTTGCGCGCCTTTTTCAGACCAAATTTTCGGCGTTCTTTGGCGCGGGCATCCCGCGTCAGAAAACCGGCTTTTTTCAAAGGCAGACGAGCGCTAGGATCATTGAGAATGAGGGCGCGCGACAGACCAAGAGCCACAGCGTCCGCTTGCGCCATCAGCCCACCGCCGTCGGCGATTACCGTTACCGCGAATTTTTTTTCCGCTTCCAAGAGCTTGAGCGGGGCCAAAACCCGATGCCTGGCAAGCGGCAAAACAAAGTAATCAGTCCAATCTCGTTCGTTAACCGTAAATCGCCCTTTGTCTCCCCGTGGGTAAAGGCGAACGCGAGCCACGGCCGTCTTGCGTCGACCAACGGCCTCCAAGTATTTTCCAGATTTGCTGGTTGTTTTCGCTGTAACCATAAATTATCTAGTGGTTGATTTCTAAATTCTGCAAAATTTGACGCCGCAATTTATTTCGCGGCAACATCCGAGTAATCGCTCGCCGCAACAACTCAATCCGACCGCGGCGGCGGATCAAACTATCGGCTTTTTCCTGTTTTAAACCGCCCGGCCAACCGCTGTAACGAGAGTAGACCTTGGAACGCGTTTTGTCTCCGGTAAAAATAGCTTGATCGGCGTTGCTGATTTTCACTTTGACGTCCGGAATTTGGTTAGGCTGGAAACTAACTTCGCGCTTGCCGCGGAGCAGGGCAGCCGCCTCACTGGCCAATCGTCCAATCGGCCGACCGGCGGCCTCCAAATTATAAATCTTGGTTTCGGCTTTTTTCATAATTTACTAAACAAATTGAATGATCGACATCGCGCTACCGTCACTCGTGCGATTAGGCAATTTAACAATCCGAGTATAGCCGCCAGAACGCTCGGCATAACGGGGAGCAATTTCCTTAACCAATTTTTTGGTTTCAAGCGCGCCGCCAAGACGAGAGCGCACCAAACGCGCGCTAGCCAGATTGTCTTTTTTCGATTGAGTTACCAATTTCTCCACCAGAGGACGCAGTTCTTTAGCCTTGGCGGTGGTAGTTTTGATTTGGCCATGGCGGACCAATGATCGCGCGAGCGAACGAAGCAGGGCTCGCCGGCCATCCCGCGGCCGACCAAATTTTCGATTAGTGCGATGAAAACTCATGGATTTACTACTCCTTCAAGGCCAAACCGCGTTTAGCCAAAATTTCTTTAATTTCTCGAATCGCTCGATCTCCCAGACCGCCCATTGCCAGCAAATCATCTCCCTTTTTACGGAGCAGGCCGCCAAGAGTGCGAACCCCACCATCGGCCAAGGCATTAACCACCCGAGTGGAAAGACCGAGTTCTTCAATTTTCAACTTAGCGTCATCCGCGGAAACAGTCGCGCCCTTTGCCGGCCCCGCCTCCCGAACCGAGGTGCCACTGTCGTTTGAGGCCGCCGCGCCAACCGGCGGCAAATCGTTATCCGCTTCGTTTTCTTCTCGAAAACCAACCACCGCCTTCAATTGACCAATCATGATCTCCACCGAACGCTCCAGCGCCCGACGCGGCTCGATGGTTCCATCGGTTTCGATTTGCAAGCGTAGGCGATTATAATCCGTCCGATCGCCAACACGCATATTCTCTACTTCGTAACTAGCCCTTCGAATCGGCGTGAAAGTCGCGTCCAAAAAAATCGTCCCAATTTCTTTACCCCGATCTTGCGTTTGAACTTCTTTAGGTAAATAACCGTGGCCCCGAGCAATCGTCAATTCCAACTCCAAAGAGGCGTTTTTGTCGGCCAAATTGGCGATAATCGACTCGGGATTGATAACCTCCACCTGGCCCGGCAATTCCAAATCGGCGGCCGTCACTACCCGTGGTCCCTTTACTTTAAGTTTAATCGTCTGCGGTTCATTCGTGTTTAGACGAAAACGGATTTGTTTGAGATTGAAAATCAAATTAATCACATCCTCCTTAATTCCCGGAATAGTTGAAAACTCGTGCTTCACCCCGTCAATTTTTAAGGAAGTAATCGCTGTCCCCACCAACGACGACAGAATAACTCGTCGCAGAGAATTACCCAGAGTCTGGCCGTAACCGGGGTACAAATTTTCGATTTCATAGATGCCCAAATTTCCTTCTTCTTTAATCACTTTAGGCTTGGAGGGTAAAATAATTCCTGAATCCATATTAAAAACTAGCTTAATGTTTAAAAATTAAACTCGACTGTAAAACTCAATAATGGCAGACAAATTCGGCCCCGGCTCGGCCTCGGTCACGGCCGGCAGAGCGGCCACTTGACCCTCTAAACTACTCAGATCTCCGCGCAACCACTCAGGAGATTGGAAAGTCTTAGCGCGCTCGGCTAAGTCTCGCCACAAGGACCGATCCCGACTTTGGGGTCGCACCGTAATTTTATCGCCGAGCTTGACGACAAACGAGGGAAAGTTGACCCGACGCCCATTAACTAAGATGTGGCCGTGGGTCACGATCTGACGAGCCTGACGACGCGAAGTGGCCAATCCCAAACGAAAAATCGTGTTATCCAATCGAGATTCCAGTAGCCGATACAGATTGGCCGCGGGTGCGCCCGCCATCGCCCGCGCCCGTTTGACATAATTGGCAAACTGCGTCTCGGATAAACAATAAGTGTAGCGGGCGCGTTGTTTCTCCAAAAGCTGATCGGCGTAGTCGGAAGCCCCGCGACGCGGCCGTCCGCCACCGCCCGCCCGCTCTCGACCAGCACCGCCGACACCGCCCGCGGAAGTGGTAAATTTCGTCGTCTGGCACTTAGGGAATACCCGATCACCCAAACGCCGACAAATTTTAAATTTTGGTCCGATTTGCATTGTATATTTTAAAGATTAAACGCGACGCGGTTTGCGCGGGCGGGGGCCGTTAAATGGAACCGGCGTCGCGTCCGTGATTCTCTCCAGATTAATTCCCCGGCTGATGAAAGAGCGCAGGGCTGATTCACGCCCCGAACCAACTCCGCGAATCACGGCTTCGACCTCCTTGACGCCCATCGCTTCCGCTTTTTCCGACATCAACTCTCCCACCTTGCTAGCGGCGAAAGTCGTCCCCTTCTTCGCACCGCGGAAACCGAGACTGCCGCTCGAGGAAGCCGCGACTACTTGACCCTCCAGATTGGTTAACGTCAGTTTGGTGTTGTTGTAAGTCGCCTCGATGTGCAGAATCCCGCGCTCTAGCTTACGCTTGCCACTACGCGCCAAAGCCCGAGAGCGCAGTCCTTGGTCAACGCTCTGTCCAGTTTTTCTAACGACACGCTTTTTACCCATAAATAAAAATTATTTCTTCTCCAGTTTCTTGCGGCCCGAGCCCATTGTTTTTCGAACATTACCTCGACGCGTGCGAGAATTGGTTTTGGTCCTTTGGCCACGGGACGGCAGACGTCGGGCATGCCGAGTGCCGCGATAAGACTGAATGTCGGTTAGGCGTTTAACGTTCGCGCTGATAGCCCGGCGGAGCTCCCCCTCAATCGGTAAGACCTCCACCACTTGACGAATCCGACCTTCTTCTTCAGCATCCAAATCATCAGTTTTTTTGCCATAATCCACCCGAGCCTGATCTAAAATTTTATGCGCCAAAGGACGGCCAATCCCATAGATGGCCGTCAGGGCGATCTCCAATCTTTTATCTTTGGGCAAAGTAACGCCAGCAATGCGCATAAATATAATAAAAATTAGGCCTGTTTTTGCTTGTGGCGAGGCTTACTCGAACAAACCACATACAGATAACCGCGCCGTTTAACAAATCGGCAACGGGAACAACGCTTTTTTAGAGTTGAACGAATTTGCATATGTTTGCCAATTTTCCTCTAAAGCCTCTTCACGATTCGCCCCTTGCCGCCGTAAACATCTGGCAGAATTTCGACCCGATCTCCTACCAACACTCGAATTCGGTGAAGACGCATCCGACCGGCCAAGTAAGACAGAACCTCTTC
>CAYWTW010000036.1:0-7362 GCA_964461325.1 uncultured Candidatus Saccharibacteria bacterium
GGTTCGGATCGCCAAACTTCGCTTATCACCGACGAATTGGGCAAATTGGGAATCAGGATTTTAATTGGTCATCGGGCGAAAAACGTTTCTCCCGAGACCGAAAAATTAATTTATTCGATTGCCGTGCCGGCCGATAATCCGGAATTGGTCGCGGCGCGAACGCGGGGGATTGAAACCCTGTCTTATCCCGAGATGCTTGGTCAGCTCTCGCGGGAGAAAAAGACTATCGCCGTGGCCGGAACGCACGGTAAAACCACGACGACGGCGATGCTCGCCGAAATAATGATTGCCGGAGGGCTTAATCCAACGGTAATCGTCGGGAGTTTGCTCGCCGGCCGTGGTTCCAATTTCATCGCCGGTAATAGCGACTGGTTTTTGGTGGAGGCTTGCGAATATCAAGAATCATTTCGCCATCTTTCGCCCGCGGCCGTGGTGGTGACGAACATTGACGACGATCATCTGGAGTGCTATGACGGCTCGCGGGAAAAATTGATCGCGGCCTTCGGCCGCTTGGTGGGGAGAGTGCCGTCGACCGGTTGGGTGGTGTGCGACGCGACGAAAGACCCAACCCTCATATCAGCTACGCGCGCCTCCATCCACGATTGGCGCTCCTGGTCTTGGCCCCAAGCTTGGTCCCTAGCCGTTCCCGGCGAATATAATCAGGAGAATGCCCGCGCCGCGGCCGCCGCGGCGCGGGCCCTTGGCTTAAGCGACTCGATAATTAAAAACAGTCTGGCTAAATTCCACGGAACGTGGCGGCGCTTTGAGTTCGTTGGCTCTTTGCCCAACGGCGCGCTGGTGTACGATGATTATGCCCATCATCCGACGGCCCTGCGGGCTCTGCTTAAGGCGGCGCGCGAATTTGTTCCTCAACGCCGGCTGGTCTTGGTTTTCCAGCCGCATCTTTATAGCCGGACCCAATTATTATTTAATCAGTTTGTGGAATCTTTAGCGCTGGCCGATTATTTGATTTTGGCTCCGGTTTATGCCGCGCGGGAGGCCATCATTCCCGGAGTTTCTAGTCATCATCTGGCTAGAGCGCTTCAAGAGCTTGGGCGGGAGGTCGAAGATTGCGCTGATTTGGCCGCCGTTGAACGACGTTTGCAAGAGATGGCCCAACCGAATGATTTGATTTTGACCGTTGGCGCGGGCGACGTTTTTCAAATTGGCTATCGTCTGGTTGGTCGAGTATAATTGGCACGATGAAAATTAGCTCTCTTAGCGCTTCGTCTTTAATTTCGGTTGCTTTGGCGCTGGCGGTGGTGGTGGTTCCGTGGTTGGGCCTGCCGAGCGGCGTGCGCTTACCGCTGGTTTCTTTGTTGGGAGGATTTCTGTTGGTTTTTAATTTGGTTAGTTTCCGATCTGGCGGGCTGAATCGGAGTTCGTCTGTTTATGAAGAAAGAGCTGGCGCTGAAGATGAAACCACGACCGTTTAGTCCGGCCCGTCAATCATTCTTTTGGTTAGGTCTATTCCCACTAGCGGGTGTGAGCTTGATTGCTTGGTGGGGTTGGGATTTAGGCCAGGCGTCGCCACCGCCCGTTTATGAAGTTACGCCGTCAACAATCACCGCGACCGCTCTTCCTCCGCCGTTCCGGGTTATGCACCAGCCCACACCCGAGTCCGTTCGGGCTTTGTATGTAACGAGCTGGGTGGCTAGTACGCCTTCGCGTTTTGCCCAATTACTTGAATTGGCGGAAAAAACAGAAATTAATTCAGTGGTTATCGATATCAAAGATTATACCGGCAAAATTTCTTTCTTAGTGGAGGATCCGGTTCTCCAATTGCACGGAGCGGCGGAGAATCGCATTAAAGATATTAAACAATTTATCGGCGATCTTCATGACCGCGGTTTGTATGTTATTGGTCGGATTTCTGTTTTTCAAGATACTCATTTGGTTGAGCAATTGCCGGAGTTGGCGGTTCGGCGGGCGAGTGATGGGGGAGTTTGGCGTGATCGTAAGGGGATTGCTTGGCTCGATCCGGCCGCCCGTCCGGTTTGGGACTACGTGGTGTCTCTGGCCAAGGAATCCTACGCGATTGGTTTTGACGAGTTGAATTTTGATTACATCCGCTTCCCGTCGGATGGAAACATGAAAGATATTGCCTATACCCACTTTATCGAACGGCCGACGCCGTCAGATGGGCGCGCCGAAGCGATGGGGGATTTTTTTGCTTATTTATCTGGTGAACTAGCCAGCCTGGGAGTGCCGTTGTCGGTTGATTTGTTTGGTTTGACAACCGTCAACCCGGACGATTTGGGCATCGGGCAAGTTTTGGAAACAGCCCTGCCGCATTTTGATTACATCGCGCCTATGGTTTATCCGTCGCATTATGCTGACGGTTTTATCGGCTATGAGAATCCTGCCGCTCATCCCTACGAAGTGGTCAAATATTCGCTTGATCGGGCACAAGCGCGAATTAATCAGTTTGGCCTGGCCACGAGCACGGCTCATTTGGCGCGGGGGCGCCTACGCCCTTGGCTTCAAGATTTTGACCTCGGCGCGGACTACACGGCCGAGCTGGTGCGAGCCCAAATCAAGGCCACCTACGATGCTGGCGTCGACAGTTGGATGCTCTGGGACCCAAGCAACCGCTACACGGCCGATGCTCTTTTGACCCCCCCTTGAGTTTAGAGTAAGATGACGGCGATGATTCGCCAATCGCTTTTGTTTTCTAAGACGAGACGGGAGGCGCCCAAAGATGAGGTGGCGTTGAACGCTCGGCTCTTGACGCAAGCCGGTTTTATCTACAAAGAATTAGCTGGCGCCTACGCTTTTTTGCCTTTGGGCCGTTTGGTATTGGAAAAACTGACTCGTCTAATCCGGCGCGAATTGGCGCAACTGGGAGCCAGCGAGGTCTTAATGACGTCTCTGCAGGCGCCCACTAATTGGCAGGCAACCGAGCGTTGGGATTTGCCCGTTTGGTATAAATTATCCAATGACGATAAAAAAAAGAGCGAGCTTGGTCTGGCCTGGACGCACGAGGAAGCGATGACGACGATGCTGCGCGGCTTCGTCAATTCTTATCAAGATTTGCCCCGCGCTGTTCATCAATTCCAGACTAAGTTTCGTCGTGAAGAGCGGGCTAAGAGCGGTTTGTTGCGAGGCCGGGAATTCGTGATGAACGATCTCTATTACTTTACAGCCACGGCCGACGATTTAGATAAATTTTATGAGTCGGTAATGGCGACTTATCGCCGGATTTTTGATTTGATTGGTTTGGGCGAAAAAACTTTTCTAACCGTTTCAAGTGGCGGTGATTTTAGTCCCTGGAGCCACGAATTTCAGACTATTACCGACGCTGGAGAGGATACTATTTATCTCGACCGGGCTCGCGGCTTGGCTGTTAATAAAGAAGTTTATGATGAGAAAACGCTTAGCAAATTGGGTCTGCACTCCGAGGAGTTAGAGACGGTTAAAGCAATTGAGGTGGGCAATATTTTTAAATTGGGTACGCGTTTTTCGGGGGCGCTTGGTTTGGAATACCGTGACGCCGCTGGTGAGAAACAGCCGGTAGTGATGGGCAGTTTCGGCTTAGGGGTCAGCCGCTTGGTTGGCGCGCTGGTGGAAGTTTGGGGTGGGGAAAAGACGATGCTCTGGCCCGCGGCGATTGCTCCGGCCCTGGTTCATTTAATTGGTTTGGAGATCGACAAAGTTGAAGTGCGGGCCGAAGCTGAAAACATCATTCGCCGCTTAGAGGCGGCGGGAGTAGAGGTTTTATTCGACGATCGTGCGGTTTCGGCCGGGGAAAAATTTGCTGACGCTGATTTAATCGGCTTGCCGCATCGTCTGATTGTTAGTTCGCGGCAAATGGTGGCCCAAACAGTAGAGTGGCAAAACCGCCAGACGAAAGAAACGCTGACTTTGCCTTTTGCCACCGCGATCGAAAAATTAACTCTCTTGGCGGAAAATGTTTGAGCGTTTGTTCCGCTTGTTTTCGCACGACGTGGGGATTGATCTCGGCACGGCCAATATTTTGGTTTATGTTAAGGGCCACGGGATTGCCATCAGCGAGCCCTCGGTTGTCGCGGTGAACGAAAAGACTGGTCGTCTGGTGGCGATTGGCGAAGACGCAAAGCAGATGTTGGGGCGCACGCCGGCGCATATTTCCATTGTTCGGCCGTTGGTCGATGGCGTGATTTCTAATTTCGAAGTAACGGAAGAAATTTTGTCGCATTTTTTGAAACGGGTTTCGCGTCTGCCGCCGCGCAAGTGGTTTCGACCCCGAGTGGTGATCGGCGTTCCCACGGGGATAACCAATGTCGAGGCCCGGGCGGTTCGTGACGCCACGCGCAATGCCGGCGCTCGCGAAGTTTATATCGTTGAAGAGCCGATGGCCGCCGCGGTGGGGATTAAGCTACCGATCAGCGATCCGGTCGGCAGTTTGATCGTTGATATCGGCGGTGGAACGGTTGATATCGCGGTCATCTCGCTCGGCGGTATTGTCCGGTCAAAAAATCTCCGCGTGGCCGGCGACAAATTGGATCGCGATATCGTGGCTTACATTCGTGACGAATTTAAGATTTTGATTGGCGAGAAAACGGCCGAAGAAGTTAAATTGGCAATCAGTGCGGTGGGCCAGAATAATCCGCCGATGGAGGCCGTTATTCGTGGTCGGGACTTGGTTACCGGATTGCCCAAAGAGATGGTGGTTACCGATTCGGATATTCGTGAGGCGATCAGTAAGTCGCTGATGGCTTTGATCGAAGCAATCAAGGAAGTTCTCGAGACGACGCCGCCGGAGGTTGTCGCGGATGTGATGCACCGCGGCCTGGTGTTGGTGGGGGGTGGCTCGTTGTTGCGTGGTTTGCCAGAGTTGCTGGAGCACGAATTGCGTATTCCGATAACGGTCGCTGATGACCCGTTGACCGCGGTGGTTAGAGGGACCGGAGTGATTTTGGAAGATTTGGAGCGTTTCCGGGATATTCTAACTAGCGATAAGGATGAAGTATTATCGAGATAGCTGGAAAGATAATGCCGTATTTGGCCGCCGCCAAACTAATTGGCCGTGGCGGCGCTGGGTATTGTTTTTGATTTTTTTTCTAGCGTTGATTGTGTTTTTTTCCGGATTTGTTTTCCGAACCGTAGAACGTTGGTCGGTGGGCACGGCCGGAACTCTCTGGCGTGGCGAAGCGACTTGGAGCCGCGCCCTCGGCGGCTGGTTTAGCTTTTTTTCGTCCCAACGTGCTCTTCGAGAAGAAAACGAAGCATTGCGTCGCGAGATTAGAGAGTTGGCATCTCAGGGTTTGGCTAACGAACTTTTGCGCCGCGAGAATGAAGAATGGCGGCAATTGTTTGGCCGAACCAGCCAGTCCGATTTGCCTCTTGTGGCTTACGTTGTTTCTTCACCGCGGACGGCGCCAAGCGATATTCTGTTGGTTGATTTGGGGGTTGAAAACAGTGTGACACCGCCGGCAATCGGCGATTTAGTTGTGGCCCAGCACAACGTGCTCTTGGGGCAGGTCGAATCGGTGGCTGGTCGAACCGCGAAGGTGAAGCTGTTTTCTTGGCCGAACGTCTCGTTGCCGTCGGTGGTTGGTGGTTCTGGCGTAATGACCGAAGCCCGGGGTCTGGGTGGTGGTAATTTTATTATCGAGTGGCCCCGCGGCCTCGAAATTGAGAAAGGAGAACTCGTCCACGTGCCCTTGTTCAACGAGCGCTGGATTCTTGGTACGGTTGATGAAATTCAAGACGAGGCCGCCAATCCTTTCCAGAACTTGTTGATTAAAAGCCCGGTTAATCTTCAGCAATTAGACCGAGTAGAGATTTATGTTTTTTAAAATCGGGCTGTGGTTGATGATGGCGGTTGCAGTTATTTTGTTGCCAATTTGGCTCTGGCTACCTTTGGGTGTGGCGGTGTTGTGGTGGTGGCCCCTGCCTTCTTTTGTGGGAGTGGCAATTTTGGCGGACGGCTTGTATTCTGTTTGGCAAGCAGAGCGGCCGTGGCTAGCTTTCTGGTTTACCGGGGGCTATTTAATCGCTCTAATTAGTGTGTGGTCGTTGCGGCGCCTCGTCTATCGATTATGAGTTGGCTGATTCGTCGTAGTCGAAATCTAACTCCGATTGACCCGGATCAAATTTTTTTGGATTCAAGCAATTTGCCGGCGTTCGATACGCAGCAATTTGAAGGTCGGTTGGAAAAACCGATTACCAAGCCCGTTTTCTATTTGATGCTTGGCGGTTTTGGCGCTTTGTTGACGATTTTTTTAATTCAGAGTTGGAGTTTGCAGGTAGCTCGCGGAGAATATTTTGCCGAATTGGGGCAGAATAACACTTTGCGCCACGAACCATTATTTGCCGAACGGGGAGCGATTCTCGATCGTCATCACCAAACTCTGGTTTGGAATGATAATGGACGACAATACTTGCCGCGAGAGGGCTTCGGCCACTTGTTGGGCTACCTTGGTTATCCGTCCCAAGAAGAAATCGAGGCCCACCTCTTGTTGCCGAAAGAGTTGATTGGTCGAGAGGGGGTAGAAAACTGGTTTGATGAATCGTTGCGGGGTGAACGCGGTATCAAAATCGAAGAAATTAATGTCGCTGGCCAGATTGAAACTGATCACGTTATCAATCCGCCGCAATCCGGTCAGAATCTTGTCTTGACGATTGATCGTGATGCCCAAGCCGAATTATTTCGATTGATTAAACAGACCGCGACGGAACGAGGTTTCGCGGCTGGGGCCGGAATCATGATGGACGTTACTTCCGGCGAAGTTTTGGCGTTGACCAGTTATCCGGAATATGAACCTAGAATATTAACTACCGGGCGAGAACCGGAGCGGATTAAATCTTTGGTCAATGATCCCACCAAACCGTTTTTGAATCGGGTGTTGTTTGGCCTCTATACGCCCGGCTCGATTATTAAACCAATTATCGCTATCGGCGCTCTGGCGGAAGGTCTGGTCGAGGCTGGCGACCAATTTTTTAGTTCCGGAGAGCTGGTGATACCTAATCCTTATTTTCCGGACCAGCCGAGCATTTTTCGAGATTGGAAGGCCCACGGCTGGGTAGATTTGCCGCGCGCTCTGGCTGTGTCATCAAACATTTATTTCTACACCATCGGCGGTGGTTTTGGCGAACAAGTTGGTCTAGGGGTTAGTCGGATTGAACGTTATGCTCGGCTTTTTGGTCTGGGGGCTGGAGTTTCCGTCGCGGGAGAAATTTCCGCGGCGGGGACGGTTCCTAGTCCGGATTGGAAGGCGTTGGTTTTTGGCCAGGATGATCCGTGGCGTTTGGGTGATACTTATCACGCCGCCATCGGCCAGTTTGGTTTTCAAGTTACACCGTTGCAAATGGTTCGTCTGGCGGCGGCTTTAGCTAGCGGCCGTTTATTCGAACCAACCTTAACGCAGCAGATTAAGT
>CAYWTW010000037.1:0-3750 GCA_964461325.1 uncultured Candidatus Saccharibacteria bacterium
AACGCCATCCCGACACCGTTAGTTTTGGAGCCAGTCTATCGGACGACTTGGCCCGACGAGACTTCACTATTAACGCCCTGTCTTTTAATGTCTCTAATCAACAGTTAACGGACCCCCATAAAGGACAGGAGGATTTGGAGAAGGGGATAATTAAGGCGGTTGGCGCGGCTGAAGACCGATTCGAAGAAGATCCGCTAAGAATTATGCGGGGCTTGCGGCTAATGGTGGAGCTTGGTTTCACGTTAAACAGTGAGACCTTAACCGCAATGCAAACCAAGGCCGATTTGCTCAAGTTTATTGCCAAAGAACGAATCAGCGAAGAATTTAAACGAATTATTATGTCTCCTCAGCCGATGGTTGGATTGATTTTTATGAATAAAATCGGAATACTGAAATTGATTACCCCGGAATTGGAATCGGGAATAGGCATGGAACAAAACGGGGATCATCAATATGACGTTTGGGAGCACACCCTGCGCGCCCTCCAGCATTCGGCCGACAAAAATTTCCCGTTTCACGTGAGACTAGCGGTGCTTTTCCACGATATCGGCAAACCGCCCACTCGACGTTGGAGCGAGGAAAAAAAAGATTGGACCTTTTACGGACACGACGTAATCGGAACCAAAATTGCTTCCCAAATCATGCAAAATAATCTGCGCCTACCGAACAAAACCCGAGAAACGGTTGAAAAATTGGTCAGACACCACATGTTTTTCACCGATATCGATAAAATCACTCTGTCGGCCGTGCGCCGAATCGTCAGGAATGTCGGGCCAGAGAACGTTTGGGACCTAATGAAGGTTAGAAATTGTGACCGAATCGGCATGGGAAGACCCAAAGAAAGCCCGTATCGTCTAAGAAAATACGAATCAATGATTGAAGAAGCAATGCGCGCGCCGACTTCGGTAAGCATGCTTAAAATCAAAGGCGAAGACGTTTTACGTGAAACCGGCTTAAAACCAAGCCCGAAAATTGGACAAATTCTACACGCTTTACTCGAAGAAGTGCTCGACGATCCGGAAGCCAACGAATCAAAAAACTTAATCGAACGAGCGAAGGAATTAGCTAAAATGCCTGATAGTGATTTGGCCAAATTAGGCGAACACGGCCGAGATAAAAAAGAAGCGGAAGAAGAAAAGGCCTTGGCTAAAATTAGAGGCAAGTACGGAGTTAAATAAACAAACCACCCGTTGTGCTAGGGTGGTCATAGTTGCCGAAGAAGCGTTTTTATGAGACATCCGATTGCACATCGGCAACGGATAAGGGCCAAATCATATCTGTCCTATAGTTTACTAAAAGACAGGTTAAAAGACAAAATTAGTTATCCACAGACTGCCGACGATGGAAGCGTCGATGCACGTTTTTCAATTGCTGGTCGGTTAGGTGCGTATAAATTTGCGTAGTCGAAATATTGGCATGGCCCAAAAGCATCTGAACGGAGCGCAAATCGGCCCCGTTTCTCAACAAATCGGTGGCGAAACTGTGCCGAATAATGTGTGGGGTCACTCGGCGGCTAATTCCGACCTGAATCGCGTAACGTCGCACTAAACGCTCAACACTCCTCGGCGTTAAACGCTCTCCATCTTTAAAATTGGGAAATAAGGCTTCCCCGGGAATAGACAAATGCTCCAAATAAACCCTTACCGCCTGTTTAGCGGCAGGGGAGAGGAAAACCACTCGAACCTTAGAACCCTTGCCGCGCACCGAAAATTCATCCTGTTTTAAATCCAAACTATCGCGATTTAGACCACATAATTCGGACACCCGCAGGCCGGTGGAGAACAATAATTCGAGAATGGCCCGATCCCGCCGGCCGGTAATCGTCGCTGGTTTGGGCGCCTCTAGCAAACGGAGGAGCTCGGCCGGGCTAAGCAAATCGAGATCGCGAGCCGCCGTTTTCGCCAAATCAATTTCCGCGGCCGACAACGATTCTATCCCCCGACGAGCCAAAAACTTGAGAAAAGAGCGCAGGGCGATTAAATGGTAATTTTGAGTGCTTTTCTTAAGTGTCTGCTCTGCCCCGACGGCGGGTTGACGATTGAGCCATAGGCGATAGCGACGCACCGAATCAGCCGTAATGTCTCGCGCCCGCTTAGCCTTGGTAAAATCGAGAAAACGCTTGAGGTAATGATCGTAATTGGCCACTGTTTGCAAACTCCGGCCCCGTTCAATTTCGAGATATTCCAAAAATTGGGTTTTGAGTTTGCTTAAGTCCATAAATATTGTGCGACATAGCCATTATTGCAAAATAGACAGGGATATGCTATATTGGAGGGACGCGTAAGCGGTTTATAAGCGAATAATCGCCTTTTATGATTTCCAAAAAGAAGAAGCAAACGCTCATCAAAAAGAGCCGTTTGCACGAGACCGACACCGGCTCCTCCGCTATTCAAGCGGCGGTTTTGGCCGAACGGATCAAGGAATTGACGGAACATTTGAAAAAGCACCGCCAAGACGAGCATTCTCGTCGCGGCCTTTTGAAAATGGTGGCGGACCGCCGTTCCCATCTCAAATACATCGAAAAGCAGAAAAAGGCGGGGACCAAATCTAAATAAGTATTTTTATGTCTATCATTAAACATCCGAGCCAGCGGGTCGGCGTCTTCATTGATACTCAAAACCTATACCATTGCGCGAAAAATCTTTATCAAGCTCGCGTCAACTTTGGCACCATCGTTAAGGAGGTCGTGGGCGGGCGCCAACTCGTCCGCGCCATGGCCTATATGGTAACTACCGAATCGGGGGAGGAAAAGAATTTTTTGGAAGCTCTGGGCAAAATGGGGATTGAAATTAAAACCAAGGACCTGCAAATCTATCCGGGCGGGATGAAGAAAGCCGACTGGGACGTCGGTTTGGCCGTTGACGCCATCAAATTATCCGACCAGCTCGACACTATCGTCATCCTGTCCGGCGACGGCGACTTCGTCCCGCTCGTCGAATATCTCAAATGGCACGGCCGCCAAGTAGAAGTGGCGGCCTTCGGCAAGAGCACCTCGGGCCGGCTCAAAGAAGCGGCCGACGAATTTTTCGACCTCGGGCATCAGCCGCGCAAGTTTCTCCTCCGGCCGCGCAAGCAAGCCGGTCAAGTTATCAACAATACGAAAGAGGCCTAGCCCGCGCGACTCGGCTATAATAGCCGAGTATGGAAGAAAATATTGGTCAAGCTCCATCATCCGAGCCGGAAGAGCACTTGTCGAAGAGCACTTGGCTGGTGCTCGCTCTGGCCGGTGCCCTGCTCGTCATCGGTCTTGTTTCTTATTATCTAACAGCGCGCCCAACAGACTCCGACCTCACCCCGCCACCAACGGGCGAAGTGGGGGGTCTTTCGGCGGCCGAGCAGGTGCGCGTCCTAGAATCGCTTGGTGATTCGACCGCGGACTCTGATTTGAGTCCGGCCGAGCAGGTGCGCGTCCTAGAAAATTTGGGGGGCGGCGCGGCCGAGAACAGACTAACGGATGATGAACAAAGCCGTTTATTGGAGGGGCTTTAAAAATTTATTGTTAATTTTAAAAACAAATTATGAATTATAATATTCGAAAGATTGTGCAAGCTTGGCCGGTGCTGGTCCTCGCCGGACTAGTCCTCGTCATCGCGATGCCGGCACTAGCGGCTTGGGATTCACCACCCAACAACGCGCCCACCTGTTCAACCGACCCCGCAGATGCTGATTATCGAGAGGGTTGCAACCCACCCATCAACACTTCGGCAAGCGATCAAGTAAAAGATGGCGGTTTGGGGGTGCTCAATCTCG
>CAYWTW010000037.1:3760-7094 GCA_964461325.1 uncultured Candidatus Saccharibacteria bacterium
CGAGGAGTCATCACTAGTGATATAAATTTTGATTTAAATGACCTTCTGCGTTTCGGGATTGACGGCAACGTCGGCGCGAACAAATACTGCGATCTTGACGGGGGTAATTGTAAATCAATTAGCGAGCTCGGCGGCAGCAGCTGGACGGTTACACCGTCGGGGAAACACCAAATGTCTGCAGTCACGGGATCCGTCGCTATTGGCAACAACCCGACCGGACCATATGGAACGACTGGTGCCGGCCTTGATGCCAGCCCCAACACTAGAGCCAAACTTATCGTCAACTTAAATCAATCTGATTACACGACCGGATCAAAGTATGTTGGAACATTTGATAACTATCTAACGGGGGTGGGGGACAACGGAATCCGCATCAACGTCCGCAACAGCAACGCGGGAACGAATATCCTGGAATTAGGTAGTCCGTCCGCGAGTTCTGGCATCGTCAACCGTCTTACAGTAAAAGGCGATGGCAACGTCTGCATCGGCGATCCGACCAACCCCGCTAACTGTCGAACCAGTTGGCCAACCGGTAGCAATCTTCCTCTAAACCCCGAGTGTCGCAATCTTACCGTAGCAGAACAGTTAGCCAGCAAAATGATATGGGACACCGGAGGCGACAGCAATCCAGACAATGATAAAATTTCTTGTATTGCAGACCTAACCGGTGGTGGTCCAACCCAACCAGCCGGGGTATCCAGCTTATCCGGCGGTACGGGTATAAATGTTTCTTCAGCAACTGGTGCGGTAACCGTAAATCTAGATATCAACAAATTAACCCAGGGCGGCACGCCACCAGCAGATGCCCAGGTCGCAGTTTACAGCCCGACGCTTGGCACCAGAAAATATCCGATAAGCAGTCTTGATGTCAGTGTCGACGGTAGCCCTGTGGGCGACAATTTGGGTAATCATACAGCGACGCAAGACTTAAATATGCAATCGAACAATATTTTGCTCGGCAGTAACTCTAGAATATCTCCCATCGGTCCCGGCAATCAATCGGGGCTCACGATTATGACTTCAGGAAAATTTGGGCTGTTTATCGAAGACGACTTTGGCGCCGTCGGTTCAGTTCTAACAAGCAACGGCTCAACAGCGAATTGGCAAAAACCACAAATAACCTTTTTCCACTCCGAAAACCTGTCTTTTACTTCAAGCGCAGACAATCGAAAGGTGGCCGCCCTAGGCAGATATAACCTTTGTTCAGTGTCTAGAATTAACAGTGGTCCGGCATTTGACGATGGTTTTTGCAATATCAGCACTGACCCCTTGGGCACAACAACATCCGGTAGCCAAATCGACGCTAGCTCAACGGACGGAAAATTTGGTTGGTATATGAGAATTTCTGACACAACTAATCCGGCCAAATGTTCGGCCGTTTGTTTCTAGACCGCAAAAAATCTTCGCACAAAAACCCGCTGACTGTGGCTGGCGGGTTTTTGGTGACTGGCGCTAACCTTAATCAAAGTATATACTTTGGTATATGGCGCAAAAAACACTCTTGACGGTCAAAATTGATAAGCAGCTGAAGGCCCGTGCCCAAAAAATGGCCAAGGAAATGGGCTTGCCGCTGGGCACGGTAGTAAACGCCAAAATCAAGCAATTCATTGACCAACAACAAATAAGTTTTAGTGTACCCTTGGTGCCAAATAAAAAAACCGCGGCCCTGCTTAAACAAGCGACATCTGACCTACGAGCGGGTCGAAATATAGATGGCCCCTTCACTACAATTAAAGAAATGGATGCCTATTTGGATTCTTAGGGACTGATTTTATGCGGATATTTTATCATCGAAAATTCCGAAAAAAATATAAAAAACTCCAACCGGGCGAACGGGCAAAATTCAAAGAAAAAAGAAACTTGTTTATCTCCGACCCGTTTCATCCCACTCTAAACAATTATGCTCTGCGTGGAGAATATGACCTTTACCGGAGCATTGATATTACCGGCGATTTGCGTGCCCACTATCAACCAATCGACGAACAAACCGTTATCTTTATCACCATCGGTACTCACCACGAGCTCTACGGCAATTAAGTTGGATTGTGTATAATTAACGCTAATGGAAACGGAAGTAAAAGAGGCGAAGGAGATTACTCCTTCGATCGAAGAAAAATTGGAGCTGGCGCGCCAGGCATTGGAGGGCGAAGAGCACGCTCAAAAACGTCTGGCGACGGAGGAGCAGGAAAAAAAGCGCAGCCAGGCCGAAGCCCTGAATCAACGCTTAGCCGCCATCGAAAAGCAGAAGGAGGCGCTCGAGATTGAGTGGGTCAGTCTCGATGAACAGCGTCAAGTCGCCAGAAAAGGTCTAGCGCCCGCGCTGGAAAAAGAAAAAATCTTGGAAGATGAGGAAGCACGGACGGAATTGAGCGAAAGCAAGACCAGCGACCCGGCCGAAAAAAAGAAATTGGAAGAGGCGCGCTGGGCCACGCAGACGGAACGCCACGCGGTAGAAAAAAATAAATGGTCCGCTCAAGAAAATCTGTGGGGGATTGAGCAAAAAATCGAGGCCACCACCAAAAAATATCGCGCCCTGCTCGAAGAGGAAGACAAGCTCCGCGCCGAACAACGGGCGCTTGAGGCCTAATCCCCATGTCGAACGACTCTCTCGACGAACGACGCGAGGCGGCCAGACAAGCCATGGAAACGCCCGAACATCGGGCGGCGCGTGAGACCGAGCGCGCCCGTCTAACCGCCAAACGAGAAGAGGCGCGGCGGGCGATGGAAGATGAGAAACGACGCGTTGCCCGCCTCGTGGCCGAAAAAGCTAAACAATCGCTCGCCGAACAGCAAGCGGCGGCCGCGGCCGAGCAAGCCGCCAAACAACGGCTGGTAGACGAACGCGCTCAAGCCGCCGCGGCTGAAGTCGCGGCCGCGGCCGAACAGAACGCAAAGCGTCAAAATCGCGCCGAAGAAACCAGCAGCTTCATCAAACGCTTGCTCGACATCCCCGCCGTGGAAATCGAACCGATTCGGACACTTAAACTCGATATGGAATCGGCCGTGGAACGGAAAGAGACTTCGCTCGCGAGCATGGCTCTGGCCGAACAAAAGAAGAGAGACGGTCTGGCCGCGGCCGCGCGCGCGGCCGTGAAGGCCCAAACGTTTAGCCGCCCGACGGCCGCTAATTCATCCTTTGGCGCCTCAAACAGACGAAGTAATCAAGAAACGGCACCGTTGGCACCACGGATCCATCCTTGGAAGAGTTGGGTTGTAATCAGTCTATTAATTGTCTTGGCGGCTGGCGCCGGTTTTTGGCTCTACCAAAATCGAGCCACTTGGCCCAATCAAACCATCTCTCTCGTTAATCAGCTAAAAGCTTGGTGGTCTGGTC
>CAYWTW010000038.1:0-6840 GCA_964461325.1 uncultured Candidatus Saccharibacteria bacterium
AAGTTCTCCACCTCACCCACGTTGACCCCATTACTAGGCAAGAAACCTGGGAACCGATCGGTCTCTCCCCAGATGATCCCATTGCTTACGGCGAGCGGGTGAAGCTGGATTCGTCGCCGAGCGTGGGCGCGGCCTACTATCGCTGGCGCGAGGACGGGAAGCTGATCAGCACCAAGCCGAGCGAGATTCGCACGTACACGGGGCCGAAGACGATCCAGGTCTCGCTGCAAGTTTACAACGCCTCGGCGACGGAGTCGGATACGGCGGCGAGGACGGTTCATGTCGATAGTGGGCTCGATGTCCTAAGCGTGCTCACGACTGGGGGGGGATGCGCGAGGTGTCGCGATCGACGGTGACATCGCTTGGATCGTGCGCGTGTCGCAGCAGCTTGTGGCGGTGAATGTCGCTGACCCAATGAATCTGTACCGTGAGGTTGTAATTCCGTCTCGCCCAGGGTGGAATGTCGCGGCGGCCAACGGAACAGTCTATCTAGCAGTTTCGACCGCAGGCCTCGATATTTATGAAGACGCGATCAATGAGCAAGGACGACGCTACTGGAACTACAACTCTACGGCGGTCGACGGACAAGTAGTTTATGATGTGAACGTCGTTGGTAACCTGGCAATCCTCGCGGCCGGACCAGCCGGGCTTAAGCTTCTTGATGTTTCCAATCCGGCTGCAGTGCGAGTGGTCGGACAAGTCGCGATGCCGTCCGGCGCGAAAGCAATGTGGCTGGCAAGTAATACGGGGCAAGCCGTTGTGACGGACGACCGAGGCTACGTGCATCTTGTGGACCTTTCGGATTTCGATACGGTCCATCCTGCTCCTCGCTCGGTGCAAATCGCGCGAACGGTACCAACAAGCGGTGTTGCTTCTCAAATCGAGCTGGTCAATTCAGGGTTGTTCGGCTCCCTGAGTTCTGCGGGATTGGATTTGTTTTTGCTGGTTGGGGGGGAGTTCCGACGGACTGCAACCGTCGACACGGTGGCACTCGGGGGTCGCCCTGCGGACAGTTTCTACATTGCTAATAGCACACTCTTTGTCGCTTACTCTAATGGTGGCGTCTGGCCATTTGAGCTTCATGCCCTGAATGTGGTTGACGCTGAGGCTCCGTACGTGCTCCAATCCATCGAGAGTGCGGGCGAAGTAGCTGGAATTATCAAAGGAGCCGTTCCGTACGATGGTAGCGTGCTTTGGTGTAGCAGCGCCCACGACTTGTTCTCCATGTCGTACGGTACGCGCTAAGACCAAACATCAGCTCGGTTGGCCTCCGGCAAGGTTAAACCTTGACATTAGATTTTTTCGCGTATTTTCTCGGCATTATCCTTGATATTAGTCTTATCGCCCACGGTTGACTGCGGCGCCGGGAAAACCCAGATGTGGGCGTGCGGAACTTCGTCGCCCATAATTTTTGAGAAAATCATTTCTTGGTTGAAAGCCCGTTGTTGAGCGCGAGCGATTTTGGCCGCGATTTCAAAATATGCGCCGACCTTTGGTACTTGCCAGACCCAGCGATAATGTTTTTTGGGGATGACTTGGCTGTGGCCGGGGGATTGGGGGTGAATATCGAGAAAGGCCAAAAAATTTTCATCTTCATAAACAATTTCCGCCGGAATTTTTTTGGTGGCAATTTGGCAAAAGACGCAATGTTTATCCATATGCCTCACATTCTATGTTAAAATCTGGCGTCTATGAAGCGTTGGCGCGTCCGTCCCGATCCACCCTCCGATTTTCTACCTGACGAATCGCCGTTGGCGCGCCGTCTCTTGTTCGCCCGCGGCGTAACTGACGGGACGGCCGCTCGCTCATGGCTCGCGCCCGATTACGAACGTGATCTCCACGACCCCTTCCTGCTCACCGATATGTCAGTGGCTGTGGCGCGTTTGGCGCGGGCGCTCGCCCAGCAAGAATTCATTGCCGTGTTTGGTGACTACGATGCCGACGGGACGCTCGCCACGGCCGTGCTCGTTGAGGCCTGGCGGCAACTGGGCGGGCGCGAACCGATAGTTTACATTCCCGATCGGCATGAAGAGGCCTACGGTTTGAGCGTCGCGGTCGTCCGCCAATTGGCTGACCAAGGAGTTAAGGTTTTGGTTACGGTCGATTGCGGCATCAGCAATTACGAGGAAGTTAAATTGGCGAACGAGCTCGGCCTCGAGGTCATCATCACCGACCATCATCTGCCACCGCCCGCCTTGCCGCCGGCGCTGGCCGCGATTAATCCTAAGCGCGAAGGCGATGAGTACCCCGAGAAAATGCTTTGCGGCGCGGGGGTTGCTTTCAAACTGGCGCAAGCTCTCTCGATGTCAAGGTTAAACCTTGACATGAAGAAGGGGTGGGAAAAGTGGCTTCTAGATTTGGTGGCGGTGGCGACGGTGGCTGACATGGTGCCGCTTGTGGGCGAAAATCGAGCCCTTGTTCACTTCGGTCTTAAGGTTTTGCGCCGGACAAGGCGGCCCGGTCTGCGCGCCCTGCTCCGCGCGCTCCGTTTGCCCGCGAGCGCGGTGAGCGAAGACGACATTGGTTTTATGATCGGCCCCCGTTTGAATTCGGCTAGTCGGATGTCGCACGGGTCAGAGGCCTACCGCTTGGCCGTAACCAGCGATGAGAGCGAGGCCGAAAATTTGGCCGAGCATTTGATGAATAAAAATCAAGAACGGCGGGATCTGGTAGCGGTTATTTTGGAAGCCGTGGCGGCGACTCACGACTGGTCGGTTCGGGCATCGGGGCCAGTTTTGGTCGTGGGGGAGCCGGATTGGTCACTTGGTGTTTTGGGTTTGACGGCTAATCGCGTGGTGGAAAAGTATGGTCGGACGACTTTTCTGTGGGGGAAAAATGGTCAGGGTTTGGTGCGGGGTTCTTGCCGTTCGGCGGGCGACGTGAACGTGGTGGAATTAATGCGCGCGGCCGGCGGACGGGAATTTTTTAGCGATTTCGGCGGCCATCAAATGGCGGGCGGTTTTGCGCTCGCGGCCGAACGTCTGCCCGAGTTGGAAACGCGTTTGAACGAGGCTCACGCCACCCTCGATCCCTTGCCGTTGATTGCTGACGAGTTGGTAGCCGACGCGGCTTTTGAGTTGCCCGACCTCACTTGGGCGATTTATGAGGAGATTGAGCGTTTGGCGCCCTACGGCTTGGATAACCCCAAACCCGTTTTGTTTTTACCCGGCCTGACGATCGCGCGAGTGCGGCAATTCGGCCGCGAGCGAGCGCATTTGGGTTTGGATTTGGCTCCCGAGATGGGAGAGACGCGCGAGGCGATAAAATTTTTTGCCGGGCCGGGCGACTTTGGCGACTGGCCGTTAACGCCCGGAACGCGCGTCGACTTGCTCGCCAATCTGGAAAAAAGCGTCTTCCGGTCCCGCCCCGAATTACGTTTGCGGATTGTCGACCTCCGTCCGGCCGAGTAGAATGAATTGATGACCAAACTCATTCTTTTCACTGACGGGGGCGCACGGGGGAACCCCGGTCCGGCCGGCGCGGGGGCCGTAATTCAAAACCCCGCCGGCGCGATTTTGCAGGAAGCGCGTCAAGCGCTGGGCGAAATGACGAACAACGAAGCCGAGTACCGCGCTCTGCTTCTTGGTTTGGAAACAATTAAAAAATTGGTCGGCAAAGAGAAAACTAAAAGCACAGAGATAGAGGCGCGCCTAGATAGTGAGCTCATCGTCAAACAACTGCGGGGTGAGTACCAGATTAAAGAAGAAAACCTGCAACCCCTATTTATCAAAGTTTGGAATCTCCGCGTGGCCTACTTTCCCAAACTAACTTTCAAACATATTCCGCGCGCCGAGAATCACCGCGCCGACGAGCTCGCGAATCTGGCGATGGACGAGGCCGCTAGCGCCACAACCAAAAAACCCTTGTTTTAAGGGTTATCTTTGGCCGTTGCGCCTAATTTCTAAAATAATGGCGGGTTTTGACGCGGCCGGCTTGGAGGAAGTCGCGGCAAAAGTTTTCGGCCGCGGCCGGCTCAAAAAATTTACAAGAAAAGACATCGATGAAAGCGCGATTTTTGGTTTCGTCAAAGTGCATGGTAATTGATGACGTCTCAATAAACTGCATCGCCGAGTAGCCCTCAAGCGCGCCTTCGGCGAAGCGTTGAATCAGCGGTTTGCCGAACTTTTTCATTTCAATGGCGGCGCAGAGACCGTCAATTAATTCGCGGATTTTCTGGGGATCGCGGATAAATGGGGGATGGCAGTCGTATAAATCGATTGAAGCCACCATCCCCCAACACTGTTCGGTATCGTAATCTTGTTTTAGACTCATTACACTGGGGCCAGAGGCCCGGTTAACCACTAAAGTCCAATTATAGTTAAGGTGGAGGCAAAAGTTAAGACTGTTAATAAATCAGACGGCCGGCGAATCGACGGACTTTGGCCGTTGGTCACTGGTTTGGGGTTGGGAGTTTGGCTAGCGGGCTTTCTGCCCGATGTTTGGTCCCCGGCGATTCTAGCTTTGTGGTGGGCGATTATTTTCGCCAGTGGCGCGCGTTGGTGGTCGCTCGTTGATCGGCGTCTCTGGTTTTGGCTGGCGGTGTTTTGTTTCGGCCTAGCTCTGGGTTGGGGGCGAGTCTGGTGGTGGCAGGCGACGGCGCCCGCGCCGGTTTGGCCGACGGCGACGCCGCGAACCTTTGAGGCCTTGGTGGCTCGCGAGCCAGAGCCGCGGGAAGCGGGCGTTCGTCTGGTGCTCCAGCCCTCTACGGCGCCGTTTTCCATCCAAGTTTACGTTGCCGCTTATCCCGAGTGGCGTTTGGGCGATCGGGTGCGAGTGACGGGCGAACTGGTTTTCCCCGAAGCTTTCGCGAGCGAGACGGGTCGAAGGGTCGACTATCCGGCCATGCTCCGGCGCGAGGGCGTTCTCTACCAAATGTTTAATCCCCGGCTCGAACTCCTCGCGCGCGGCGCGGCCTATCCCGTGCGCCGCGCTTTGGCCGCGGCTCGTCATCGTTTTGAGACAGCGCTCCAGGCGGCCATCCCCGAGCCGGCCGCGGCGTTGGCCGGCGGGATGCTCCTCGGGAGTCGGGCGGCTTTGGGTGAGACTTGGCAGGCCCGTTTTCGGGCCGCGGGCCTGATCCATATTGTGGTTCTTTCCGGCTACAACCTAACGGTCGTGGCTGAAGGTTTGCGGCGTTTGCTTGGTTTTTTGCCGCGGCGGTGGTCAGCGGCCAGCGCCGTGGCGGCCATTATTTTGTTTACGATAATGACGGGGGCCGAACCGGCGACCGTCCGGGCGGCGGTGATGGCCACGCTCACTCTCGCCGCCGGTGCTTTGGGCCGCGCGGCTTCGGCGCGACGGGGTTTGTGGGTCGCCGCCGCGCTGATGGTTTGGCATAATCCTCTGGTGCTGACGACGGATCTCGGCTTCCAATTATCCGTTCTAGCGACGGCCGGCCTCCTGTACTTGGCGCCACCTTTTGAGGCGACTCTCGCGCGTTGGTGGCCGACGTCTCGAGCATGGTTGGTGGCGGGGCGAGGTTTGGTGGCCACCACGCTCGCCGCCCAGGTTTTCATTTTCCCTTTGGTGCTTTACCAAATTGGCGAATGGCCGCTCTATGCGTTGTTCACCAATGTTTTAATCCTACCAATTGTTCCCCTCGCGATGCTTGGCGCTTTTGGTTTGGCTCTGATGGAATTATTGGTGGGTTGGTCGGGTTGGTTGGGCCACGTCTTGGTGATGATTGGTTTGACGCCGGTTTACGGTTTGCTCGCCATCATTTTGGCCGTGGCTCGTCTCGCCGCGATTCTGCCCGGCGCCAATTTGCCGCTTCCCCCCGTGCCTTGGCCGGTAATTTGCTTGGTTTATTTGGCTTTAGCGGCGTGGTTAATTATCCGTTCGACTTCATCGCCCAATCATGAATCAAGAGCCGTCTAGGTTTTGGTATCGGGTTTGGTTGTTTTTGTTGGTTTTACTGGCTGGCGGCAATTGGTTGGCGTGGTCGGCCGCGACTTCGCTCGGAGAAACGCGTATTGTCTTTTTAAACGTGGGCCAAGGCGACGCGATTTTTGTGGAGAGTGCCACCGGACGCCAACTATTGGTGGACGGCGGCCCGGGGCCGGCCCTGCTTCGAGAATTGGGCGAAATTATGCCGTTTTACGACCGCGCCCTCGATCTCGTTCTGTTGACTCATCCCGACGCTGATCATTTAGGCGGCTTGCCGGCCCTGCTCGAGCGTTACCGCGTCGATACTGTTCTCCAGACGGACGCCCGCGCCGACACGGGGCCGGCGCGAGAGTGGTTTGCGCGGGCGGCCGAACGACGTTTGCAAATTTTGCCCGCTCGGCGGGGTCTATTAGTTTGGCTAGCGCCGGATTTGGTTTTGCGTCTGTTGTTGCCCGACCGGCCGGTGGCCACCATGGAAGCTAATGCTGGCTCGGCCGTGGCCGAGCTGATTTATCAGCGTTCCCACGATTCGCCAATCCGGATTTTGCTCACCGGTGATGCTCCGGCGGCGATGGAGCGTTATCTGCTAACTCTGGAGGACGGGAACTTGCGGGCCGATGTTTTGAAGGCCGGCCATCATGGCTCCAAGACTTCCACGGCGCCGGAACTGGTGGCCGCGCTCGCGCCGGACTACGCCGTGATCTCGGCCGGCGCGAAAAACCGTTATGGCCACCCGCATCCCGAGGTTATTGCGACGTTGGAAAAAGCTGGCGTGGAAATTTTAGAAACCAAAAACGGCCGAGTCGAGTTCCGCCTCGGCCCGACCGGTTTGCGATTGGTGGACTAACGTAGGCACTTGCATAATTCTCCGGATATGATATAATCACAACAAAGGGTGTAGGGCAAATTCACCCCTCAATTAGGACACCTTCGCTTTTAATAATACCAGACGCG
>CAYWTW010000039.1:0-6544 GCA_964461325.1 uncultured Candidatus Saccharibacteria bacterium
CCAATCACCGTCAACCCCGACAACCAGACCCTCTCTGCCGACTTCCAAGTTCTCCGCCTCACCCACGTTGACCCCATTACTAGGCAAGAAACCTGGGAACCCATCGGTCTCTCACCGGACGATTCCCTCCCTTACGGTGAGAAGGTCAAGTTCCAACCGACCTCTCCTTTAGCCGCGCACTTCCGCTGGCGCGAAAACAATCAGCTTATCTCCACCCAACCCACCGTCATCAAGCAATACCAAGGTCCCAACACTTTCGATATCAAGCTGACGGTTTACAACCAAGACGCCACGCAAACGAGAGAGCTGACCAAGCGACTGTGGGTGGGGGAGGGCGTGCGGGTGCTGGATGTGTTGCCGGTTGACGGTTCGCCCAAAGAGGCGCGAACAGCTGCGATAGATGGCAATATTGCTTGGGCCCAACGTTTAAATCCGCAGGAAATTGTTGCGATTGATGTTTCCGACCCCGCCAACCTCGAGCGTCTTTTCACTTTCAGCACTTCGCCTAAGGTGGCTTGGTCTTTGGCCGCCGAACACGGGCGGATTTATGCCGCCAACGCCGGCGCCGGTCTTGATATTTGGGTCAATGCCGCCAATCCGCAGACCAGAATCAAATACGATTACGGAACAGACACCGCTGGCGGCCGAGCTTACTACGGCATCTTTGTTAAAGACGATATTGCTTATGTGGCTCAAGGGACGGCAGGTTTAAAGATTCTTGATGTTCGCAACCCGACGGCGCCCGTAGTTTTAGCCGAGACGGCTTTGCCCAACGCGGCTTCAGCTGTGAGAATTACCGTAGCCAATGGTCAGGCTTACGTGTTGGATTCCGCACCCACTGCCCACGTTTTTAATGTGTCGACTTTGAATTCCAATAACCCTCAACCCTTTACGCCAACCTTCGTGGCCACCCTGCCAACTTATTACATCGCGGCGATGGCCGCGGGTAACGATGGTTATTTTTCTGCTTATGGCTACAACAATCTCGACCTCTATCATTCACCCAATCCTCAAACCATCAATTTAGTCACCTCGATTCCCGTCCTCAGCTTGATTGACAATCCTAGTCGGCCAACCTCATCGATGGTGATGCACGGCCGTTATCTGTATTCTATTTATTCATATGCTGGTAACATTGGCTCCGATTTCCGCTATCAAGTGATTAATCTGGTTGATCCTTATAATCCCTATGTTCAGCAAACCTGGATCCGCCAAAACCCCGCTCCCGGGCCTTACCCCGGCGGGTATGTTAAAGAAGGCGTATATCGCGACGGCGTGATTTATTGGGGGAATTATTCTCATGACTTTTTTACCACCTCGGCGTTGAGAGATTGATTTATTCAAAGTGAGCCGTTTTTTCTAAGGCGGCGGCGCGCGCGCGTAGTTCGGGATGTTTAACTAATTCGGGGTCTTCGGCGAGCAACCCCTCCGCTTCCTCGCGGGCGGCGGCCACTAGTTTCAAATTTTGCAGCGCCTCCATCCCCACGTCGGAGAGTCCCCACTGCTCGCGGCCGGTAAGTGAGCCAGCGCCCCGCATTTTCAAATCGAGTTCGGCTAGCTCGAAGCCGTTTTTGGCTTCGACGAGGGCTTGAAGACGCCGATGGCCAACACGGCTTTCAGCGGTGGGGAATAAGAAGCAATAGGGCTGATGAGCGCTCCGCAGGACTCGCCCGCGGAGCTGGTGGAGTTGAGCCAGGCCGAAACGCTCGGCGCCTTCGATGACGATGACGGTGGCGTTGGGAACGTTAACCCCCACCTCGACCACCGAAGTGGCCACGAGGATTTGGGTATTGCCGGCGACAAACTCCGCCATGGCCGCTTCCTTATCTTTTGGTTTGAGTTTGCTGTGGACGAGGCCGATGGCGAATTCCGGAAAAATTTTCTCGCGCAGGCGCTTGGTTTCCGCTTTGGCCGATTTGACCTGCAGAGCCAGTTCTTTGGTTGGGTCGGGCTCGTCAATCCTTGGGCAGATGATGAAGGCCTGCCGGCCGGTTTTTAATTCGTGGCGAATCTGCTCATAAGCCCGCGCTCGTTCCGTCTCCGGCACAATCGTGGTGATTGGCCGTCGCCGACCCGGCGGCAATTCATCGAGCAGAGTGAGGTCGAGGTCGCCGTAGAGGGTCAGCGCCAGGGTGCGAGGGATGGGCGTGGCGGTCATTGATAGGATGTGCGGCACGCGCTCGCTCGCGCGGCCGAGACGGGCGCGCTGTTCCACACCAAAGCGATGTTGTTCGTCGATGATGACTAGGGCTAAGTTTTTGAAGCGGACACTTTTTTGGATTAACGCTTGGGTGCCGACGACAATCGGCAGTTCGCCCTTGGCCACCCATTTAAGCAACTGGGCGCGGGAGATTTTGGTCGAATCGCGCGGATTGAGTTTAGACGGGAATTTGCGGCATTCGTTGCCCGTCAATAGACCGATAGCTAACGGGGATGACTCAAAATATTTAATAAAAGAAGCGAAGTGTTGCCGAGCGAGAATCTCCGTTGGGGCCATATAGGCCACCGACCACTGCGGTCCGCCACGGGTCGCCGCCACGGCCAGCGCGGCGGCGACCGCGGTTTTGCCGGAGCCGACGTCGCCTTCGAGGAGGCGAAGCATGGGCCGGTTGGCGGCAAAATCTTTTAATCCAGCTTCGATGGCCGCCCGTTGAGCGCCGGTGAGCGGGTGGGGAAGACGGGACACAAAACTTTCGACCGCTTGGCGCTCGGGAGCAAAACGATAGCTTGGTCTGGCTTGGTAATCGCGTCGGAGTTTACCTCGCGCCAGTTGGATGTTCAAAACCTCTTCAAAGGCAAAACGTTTGCGCGCGGCGGTGGCGTCAGCGAGGCGGCGTGGTTGATGAACCCAAATGAGCGCGGTTTTCAGTCCGGGCAGGTGGTAGCGCTCGAGAATCGTCGGAGGGAGCGGGTCGGCGATTTCATCCAGCGCGCCTTTGGCGATGATTTTTTGCGTCGCGTGCTCGAACCAGCTTGAAGACAAGCCGCGCGTTTCCGGATAGATGGGGGTTAGTTGATTCGGTTTCGTTGGCGCGTTGTCGGCAAACAGGCCGACCTCGGTTTCCGCCGCCGGCGCGAGCGCGGGGTTAGCCAAATATTTTTCACTATGGTTGGCGCGTTGGGCAACGCGTCCGGCCAAGCGGACGCTAGTGCCGACGGGCGCAAGCTTGGCCATATAAGCTTGGCGGTACCACACGGCCTTGATCGTGCCGCTCGCGTCGGCCACCGTCAGCTCGGCGATGGGCCACTGCCGTCGCCGCGCTTTCTTCGTCTCGCTCGCGGTGACGGTGCCGAAGACCGTAACTTCGTCGCCGACGGCGAGCTCGCCAATCGGCTTAATCGGCCGTGGTGTTTCGTAACGGCTGGGGAATCTGGTGAGGAGGTCGTAAGCCGTTCGCAACCCCAGGCGTTCGAGGGCTTGGCGTTGAGCGGGCTTGAGCCGGAGAAGGGTTTCTAGTTCGGCGGATAGCATATTCTCCAATCGTTTAGGCCGTGTTAGTATACCCCCTAAAGATGGCTATATGAAAGTGCTGGCGAGAACCATGATTGCCGACTTGCCGAAATTTGTTTCCCAAACAGTTTTGGTTAAGGCCTGGGTGCAGGTGCGGCGCGACCAAGGCAAGATGATTTTTCTCGATCTGCGGGACGCGACGGGTATTATCCAATCGATAATCTTGCCCAACAGTCTGGCCTTGACGCCCGCCAAAGATTTGCGCGATGAGTACGTGGTGAGCGTTACCGGCGTTGTCCGCGCGCGGCCGGAGAAGAATAAAAAAGCGGGGGTCTTGAACGGCGATATCGAGTTGGAAATTGAGAATCTGGAAATTTTAAATCCGGCGGAAACGCCGCCGTTTCCGCTCCACGAGCCAAGGCCTACCGTCGATGAGTCGGTGCGTTTGGAGTACCGTTACCTCGATTTGCGCAACGCGCGAATGAAAAAAAATCTCGAGCACCGTTTTCGGGTTCAACAGCTGGTTCGTAATTATTTAGCGGCCCGGGGTTTTTTGGAAATAGAAACGCCGCTTTTGTCCGCGCCGACGCCGGAGGGCGCCCGCTCCTTCGTGGTGCCAAGCCGTTTGGAGCGCGGCCGTTACTATTCTCTGCCGCAGTCGCCCCAACAATACAAGCAATTATTGATGGTTGGTGGTTTGGAAAAATATTTTCAATTCGCGCGTTGTCTGCGCGACGAAGATACGCGGGGTGATCGCCAGCCCGAATTTACCCAATTGGATCTGGAGATGTCGTTCGTTTCGCCGGCCGACGTGATGGGCTTGAACGAGGCGCTGCTGATCGAGATTGCTCGGGCGCTTTACCCGCAAAAGAAGATTCAACAAACGCCGTTTCCACGCTTAAGTTACCGCGAGGCGATGGAAAAATATGGCAACGATCGGCCCGACATTCGGGAAGATAAAAACGATCCCGATCTTTTGGCTTTTTTGTGGATTGTTGATTTTCCGATGTTTGAGAAAACGGCCGCCGACAATCTGGACGAAACCGGCGAATGGACCTTTACCCACAATCCCTTTTCTCGTCCACGCGACGAAGATCTGGAGCAGTTTATGAAAGGGGAAAATATCGGCCAAATTCTATCCACTCAATACGACATTACACTCAATGGCTTCGAAATCGGCGGGGGCAGTATTCGCAATCATCAGCCAGCGGCTCAACGTCGAACTTTTGAGATTATGGGTTATGATGCCGAGCGTATTGAACGCAATTTTGGCCATATTCTAAAGGCCTTGAGTTATGGCGCGCCGCCGCACGGCGGAATCGCTTGGGGTTTCGACCGCCTGATGATGATTCTCGAGAACGAGCCGAACATCCGTGAAGTAATTCCGTTTGCCAAAACCGGTGACGGCAAAGATTTAATGATGCGCGCGCCGGCCGAAATTTCCGCCAAAACTAAAAAAGAATTGGGATTAAATTGACGGGGGCGATCTCCGCAAATTCGAACCGAAAAAACGGCTTAAATTCGAGGATATTGATAAAAGTACACAGGAATTACGGGCTATCTACAAAGTTCATCCTGAATAGTTTGAGGTGCCACAGCCTAAATCGATCAAGGGCAAAAACGAGGTTGATTATTCGGTTAAAAATGACTAGTTATTACTAAGGTATTCCTTTATCCTTTCTCGATTCTCATTCTCTTTTTCTCCTTTAAAATATATTTCAATAAATTCAACCTTTGAAGTTGCGATATGATATGCGTAAATTACCCGAATACCACTCATCACACCTCGTCCCTTGAGGGATTTGCAAGCAAACTTTTTTAGTTTGCATACCAATATTGCCTCATTGCAAAAATTAGGAATAGGAAAGACACTGCGATTGTTTATGTTTTTTAGATGGTAAAGCTCTATCGCGTTGCGCTTTGCGGTTTCCAAATCCTCCTCAAGTGTTTGAAATTTTTTGAAGAGTCGTTTGAGGTCTTTTTGGAAGACATCAGTCGCGTCATATTCAATCTTCGTCGGTATTGCCATATTCGCGTACTGATGTTTCGGGCGTGCGGTAGAAAACCGATTCGTAATCAAGCGGTTTGCTATTTTCTGCGCTTACCCACGGCACATCTTTATGTGATAAATCGGAAAGCTGAGTCGCCGTCAGATCGGAAAGTCGTTGCAATTCCCAATCAATATGTTCCTGCTCTTTACCGTTCAGAATGCTTAAATCCGGATCAATTTCAGGATTCACTAAATATTTTGTCTGGGGGTACTGGTAGAACTTGCTTTTAATTATCTCTACTTCGCCTTTTTTCACCATATCGCCGATAAGATTTTCAAATAAAAGTGGCGTTGGCCCCCGATGATTTTTTATATACACCAAGCCAATCAATTGGTCCTCATACTTTTCGTAATAATCAAAATCAATAAAATAAAGCAATTTGTATAGCACTGTCATGCCGACATTCGGCTTGCCACCGACTTTCTTCAAAATGTAAAGCAAAACCTGTCGGAACTTATCAGCTTTCTCTTGTGGAATGCTGACGCGAATTTCGCTCTCGACTTCTTGCTTATGTTTCTTTTTACTCTCAATTTCTATAACCGTTTTTGTCCCCGCCTTTCCTTCCAAAAAATTCTCAAATGAAATATCAAAAATCTCCGCCAATTTTTTGGCTTCGGTAATAGTTATATCTCGCTCACCCTGCTCAATTTGCATATAGGTCGGGCGGGATATTTTAAGCACGGACGCCAAGAACTCTTGCGTCAGATTGTGCTTCTTTCGTTGTTCTTGTATGAATTTAGCAAGCATATTGTTATCTCCAGTATAATCCCTGTCAAACTATTTGTCAATAGAGATGTTAATAAGTTTGACAAACGGGAGGGATTCCCCCTCGGCTCTCGGCTCGCCCCGGCGCTCGCCTCGGCCTGGGCACCAGCTCGCCAATCCGCCGGCTGGCGGATTAGGGCTCCGCTGTTCGAATCCCTCGCGCGAGCCAAATTGTTGGCTCGCTCCCTTCGTGTAAAATATATTCGCCGCGCTCATTATTTTACGGAAGGGGAGGGATTCGAACCCTCGAGCCAGTTTTACCCGGCTAGCGTCTTAG
>CAYWTW010000040.1:0-6460 GCA_964461325.1 uncultured Candidatus Saccharibacteria bacterium
GCGCGTCTGGTATTATTAAAAGCGAAGGTGTCCTAATTGAGGGGTGAATTTGCCCGCCCCCTCTGTTTTTAACTGTAACAAAACTATGATGCTTGTCAAGCAGTAAGAGAAATGCTAAAATTGGGCGCTAAAATATGGCCGAAAAAACAGAAAAAATTATCATTCGGGGCGCCCGAACGCACAATCTCAAAAACATCGACCTGGATTTGCCTCGCAATCAACTCATTGTTTTCACCGGTCTCTCCGGTTCCGGCAAGTCGAGTTTGGCTTTCGACACGATTTTCGCCGAAGGCCAGCGGCGTTACATCGAGTCGCTCTCTTCCTACGCGCGGCAATTTTTGCGTCAAATGCAAAAGCCCGACGTGGACGAAATCTCCGGTTTAACGCCGGCCATCTCAATTGACCAGAAAACCCGCTCCAATAATCCGCGCTCGACGGTGGCCACGATTACCGAAATTTATGATTATTTGCGTGTGTTCTATGCTCGTCTCGGCCGGCCGCATTGCTTAAAGTGCGGCCGCGCGATCGAGAAACTCTCACCGAGCGAGATCGTGGCTTTGGTGGAACGCGCAATGAATCGCAAACGCCGCCATGGCGAAGCTCGCACAAACGTCCAGGTGTTGGCGCCGGTCATTCGCGGCCGCAAAGGCGAATATTATCAATTGCTCTATGATTTACTTGGTAAGGGTTACCACAGCGTGATGATTGATGGGCGACGCCATCAATTGCGCGATCGAATTGTTCTTGATAAAAATAAAAAGCACAGCATTAGCGTGGTGGTGGACGAGCTGACTCCGCTCGAAGCCAAAGCTCGTCTGGGAGAGGCCTTGGAACGGGCCTTGCTCGAAGCCGATGGTTTAGTGGAAATCGTGGTGGGGGAGACGACCACCTTATATTCCACCAAATTTGCTTGTCCCGATGACGGTTTTTCTTATCCCGAGGTTGAACCGCGACTTTTTTCTTTCAATTCTCCTTATGGCGCGTGCGAGACTTGCCACGGCTTGGGGACTAAGCATTGGTTTGGCGATGAGGCTTGCCCCGCTTGCGTGGGTAAGCGTTTGCGTCCGGAGGCGCTCGGCGTTCGCTTAGGAGATAAACAATTAAACATCGCTGAATTAACCGCTTTGCCGGTGGGTCAAGCCAAGCAATTTCTCGCGGGTTTAAAGTTAAGTCCGCGGGAATCAAGTATCGCCGCGCCGCTTCTGCGAGAAATTAGCGATCGATTACAGTTTTTGTTGAACGTCGGCCTTGATTACCTAACGCTTGATCGCCGGGCCCATACCCTCTCGGGTGGAGAATCCCAGCGGATCCGTTTGGCTTCACAACTGGGGTCGCGCTTGGTTGGCACGCTTTATGTCCTCGACGAACCGACAATCGGCCTTCATCCGCGCGACACGGATCGTTTGGTTACCACCTTGGCCGAACTGCGAGATCTGGGCAATACGATTATCGTCGTCGAGCACGACGAAGAGACGATTCTCGCGAGCGATTACTTGGTGGATATCGGTCCGGGCGCTGGGGTCCACGGCGGTCGCGTGGTGGTGGCCGAAGCCACGGCGAAACTTTTAGAATCGCCGAAAAATACCTTCGGTTCTTTGACGGTTGATTATCTCCGCGGCGAACGAACTGTCACTCGTCCGGAGCGGCGGCGCGAGCGTGATCAGGGGCGTTTGCAGATTCGGGGTGGTCAAATTTTTAATATCAAAAATCTAGACGTTGATATTCCGCTGGGTCGATTGGTGGCGGTAACCGGTGTTTCTGGTTCTGGCAAATCTTCCTTTGTCTACGAGATTATTCATCGCAACCTGCGCGCGCGGCTCGACCGGCGCTGGCGGGCCAACGAGATTTATAATTGCCGCTCTTTTGCCGGCGGCGATGACCTAACGCGAGTAATTCTGATCGACCAATCGCCGATTGGCCGGACGCCGCGCTCTAATCCGGCCACTTACACTGGCGCGTTTACTTATATCCGCAATCTATTTGCCGCCACGGAAGAGGCGCGTTTGCGCGGTTGGACGCCGCGGCGCTTTTCTTTCAACGTGCGCGGCGGTCGGTGCGAGGCCTGCCAGGGAAATGGTTTGATCGCGGTGGAAATGAATTTTCTGCCTACTGTTTATGTGGAGTGCGATGTTTGCCATGGCCGCCGATTTGATAAAGAAACTCTGGCCGTTCGTTATCAAGGGAAAAATGTGGCCGAAATTTTGCGTTTGACGGTAGAGGAAGCCGTCGAATTTTTTGCCGATATTGCTCCCATCACCGATCGCCTGCGAACCTTAAAGGAGGTTGGTTTGGGCTACCTTGAGCTCGGCCAATCAGCAACGACTTTGTCGGGGGGCGAGGCCCAAAGGGTCAAAATTGCTTCCGAACTTTATCGACCACAGACTTACCGGACGGTTTACTTGCTCGATGAGCCGACGGTTGGTTTGCATTACGAAGACGTTCGTCTCTTGGTAACCATCCTGCACCGTCTGGTTGACCGTGGGAATACGGTCATCGTCATCGAGCACAATTTGGATGTGATAAAAAACGCCGATTACGTAATTGACCTCGGGCCGGAAGGCGGCGACGGCGGCGGCCGATTGATGGCGGCTGGTTTGCCCGAAGCGGTGGCCGCCGTGGCCGGGTCGCACACCGGTCGCTTCCTCAAATCGGCTCTGAAATCAAAAATCATTCACCATGATTGATCGCCGTTGTTTGGCGGATTTGCCGAGCGCGCCCGGTGTTTATTTTTTTCGGCGTGGAAAAAACATTTTATATATCGGCAAGGCCACCTCGCTGCGAGAGCGAGTCCGTAGTTACTTCAATCAAGATTTGGTCGCGGTCCGCGGGCCGCGGCTGGTTAAGATGTTGGCGGAGGCGACGAACGTAACTTGGCGGGAAACAGAATCGGTGTTGGAGGCCTTGATTCTCGAATCCGCTTTGATTAAGCGCCATCAACCACCCGGCAACGCTCGTGAGAAAGACGATAAAAGTTTTTGGTTTGTGGTGATAACGGATGAAGATTATCCGCGGGTAATCCTGACTCGGGGGCGTTCGCTCGGCCCCGATCAGGCGCGAGGTGTTTATAAGGTTGGAGCCGTGTTTGGGCCGTTCCCGCGTGGGGGCGAGCTCCAGGCCGCTCTTAAAATTATTCGGCGGATTTTTCCCTTTCGGGATAAATGCCAACCCAACATCGGCCGACCCTGTTTTTACGCGACGATCGGCTTATGTCCCGGGGTTTGCGCGGGGACAATGAGCCGAACGGCTTATCGAATCCAAATCTCGAGACTAAAAAAATTTTTCGAGGGCCGCAAGCGGGTAGTCGTCGCTGATCTGGAGCGGGCCATGCGTCGCGCGGCCGCGCGAGAAGATTTTGTTCAAGCTGCGCACTTTCGAGACCAGATTTCGGCTTTGCGGCATATTGCTGATGTTTCGATGATTAAGGAAGAGCTTGACGCCCGGCGATCGGAGGAAAGAATCGAGGCTTTCGATATTTCGCACAGCTTGGGCGCCGGCGCGGTAGGCGCCATGGTTGTGCTCTTGGGCGGCGAACCGTGGCCGAACGGTTTTCGGCGTTTCCGCCTGCGGCGCGCCGCCGCCGGTGGCGATACGGCCGCTCTGACCGAGATTCTGGAGCGGCGTTTGGCCCACGCCGATTGGCCTCAGCCCGATCTCATAGTTGTTGATGGCGGCCGCGCCCAGATTAACGTCGCCCGCCGCGCGCTCGCGACGGCGGGCTGGACTATCCCCGTTGTCGGCGTGATTAAAGACGAACGTCACCAACCCAAACGTCTGGAGGGGCCACGCGTCGCGCTTGCGCGAGAAAAAGAAATTTTGCTCGCCAATCGACTTGTCCACGATTTTGCCATCCGCTACCATAGGCGCGAACGACGGCGTGAGTTATAATAAAGTTGATGGCGCCCGAGCCGTTGCTAAAGCAGGAGATCAACCCCCTCGCGTTTTGGGGAATGGTGACGTTGGCTTTGACGGCCGTTCTCGCCCTAATCCTTCGCGCGATTGATGCTAGTTTCGAAATTTTTTTCTTGTTGCTGGTGCCGGTAATGGCTTATCTGTTGATTATCGGAGTTTTTTTGGCCTATCTGTCTCGACTAACGCATCAACGCGATCGACTGTGGAAAAAACAGATTGAGCGTGAGCAAACGCGGAGTGAAGAATTAGCCGAATTAAACCGCGAACTATCAGAATACTCCAAACGCTTGTTCGATAAAGATTTTGAATTAACGCTCGCCAATAAACGCCTGCAGGAGTTGGAACAAGCTAAGTCTAAATTCGTGTCGGTAACGACTCATCAATTGCGCACGCCGTTATCCGCCATTAAATGGACCTTCCATATGCTGATGCAGGGAGCGCTCGGGCCGATTAGCGAGGAGCAACGGACTTTCGTGCAAAAAGGATTTAACAGCACCCAGCGCATGATCCTGATCGTGAATGACTTGCTCAATATCGACCATATCGAGGCCGGGCGAGATGATTATAATTTTGTTCCGGTTAGATTAGAGGAGCTCGTTGACGGTTTGATTTTTGAGTTCACCAATCAATGCCAAAGCAAAGATATTAAACTCATTTTTCATCAGCCCGACGAGCCCTTGCCCGTCGTTTCGGCTGACCCGGTCAAATTAGGCATGGTTTTTGAAAATTTAATCGATAACGCCATCAAGTACACCAAGCGCGGTGGCCAAGTCGAAATCTATTTGAAGAGCGATCGCGTTAATACTGCTCGGGGAGTTGTCGAGGTTATCGTGAACGACAACGGCATTGGTATTCCCACCGATGATCGGCGAAAAATTTTTCATCGTTTTTTTCGAGCGCGGAATGCCGTTAAGGTGGAGACGGACGGTTCCGGTCTGGGTTTGTTTATTTCCCACGATATCGTTCAAAAACATAACGGTGAAATTTGGTTTGAAAGTCAAGAGGGGCAGGGAAGCAATTTCCACTTTACCATTCCGGTTCGCCAACCCGGCCTCTAATTGTTATACTGCGGATAAGTTTATTGGCGATTAAACAACGATTATGGAAAATACAAACAAGAAAATTCTGATTATCGAAGACGACGAATTCTTACGTTCGCTTACGGCCAAACGTTTGGAAAAAGAAAACTATGCCGTGGAGGCGGCGGTTGACGGCGAGACGGGGGTGGCGGCGGTGGAGGGTAGTGAGCCACCGAGTTTGATTTTGCTCGATTTGCTTTTGCCCGGTTTGGACGGTTTCGAGGTTCTCAAACGAATTCGCGCTAACGAAAAAACCAAGGCCGTGCCCGTGATTATTTTTTCCAATTTGGGCCAGAAAGAAGATATCGAAAAAGCCAAAGCCCTTGGGGCCAACGATTTTCTGATTAAAGCTAATTTTACGCTCGACGACGTGGTGACCAAGATCCACTCTCTTTTGGGTGGCGGCCACTAAGTCTCTATGCCCAAGTTGCGGGTCGGCGTTTTGCGCGGTGGACCGGGGCACGAGTACGAGGTCTCGCTCCGGACCGGCCAGAACGTTCTCCGTTATTTGCCGGAGGACGATTATCTGGCTCGCGACATTTTGATTGACCGCCAAGGTCGTTGGCATTTAAACGGTTTGCCGACCATGCCCGAGCGTCTGCCCGGGCATATCGACGTAGTTTTCAACGCTCTCCATGGCGAATATGGCGAAGATGGGCGAGTCCAACAGCTTCTCAACGCCCTGTCTTTGCCCTATACCGGATCTGGGCACCTGGCTTCAGCCGTGGGGATGAACAAGCATCTGACTAAAGACTTTCTTCGCCAGGCGGGCATCCGCACGCCCTATGGCCTCCTTATTGAACCCACAGAAACGGCCGTGGTCGCGGCCGAACGCGTGCTCCGCCGTCTGGGACCGCCCTGGATCGTCAAACCTCTTGATCGCGGCTCCTCGGTAGGAGTTGGCCACGCGGCAACGGTCGCGGCTCTGCCAGTGGCTATTACCGAAGCGAGACGTTACGCGCCAAGCGTCTTGATTGAGCAGTTTATCCGTGGTCGGGAGGCTACTTGTGGTGTGATCGACGATTTCCGCGGTTTGCCCTGTTACTCTCTGCCGCCGGTGGAGATTCGGCGACCGGCCGAAGCCCCAGTTTGGGATTACGAAAATAAATATAACGGTCAAACCGCCGAGCTCTGCCCGGGCAATTTTAGCGCCGAAGAGAAAAGGGAGATTGAGCGTTTAAGTCGTCTAGCTCATCAAACACTTAATCTCCGCCACTATTCGCGTTCCGACTTTATCGTTACGCCGCGAGGGGTTTATCTGCTCGAAGTCAATACTTTGCCGGGTCTGACCAGCGAATCGCTTCTGCCTAAGTCGCTTCAGGCCGTTGGTTGCTCTTACCCCGAATTTTTACGCCATATCGTCAATTTGGCGTTGAAGTAAACCTATTTTTGAGGTAGTTTGGATGCGCGCGGAGTTAGGGCCCGTAGCTTAGTTGGTAGAGCGCCGCATTTGCAATGCGGAGGTCAGCGGT
>CAYWTW010000041.1:0-2508 GCA_964461325.1 uncultured Candidatus Saccharibacteria bacterium
CGACGGCCGAAAGCCCAATCCCTCCAATGCCAACCAGATGGACATTTCTCATTTGATTGGTAGTATAGCAAACAGATTACAGGTCCACGAAAATCACCCCCAAATACGAAGAAAGGAGGTCGCCTTGCGTATTCCCGGCACAAATCAACGAGAAGGACGAGTGGAGAACAAAGCGCGGTTAGAAGTTAATACGTCCCTTTATCGCTGGAGGATCGACCACGGCAATAGCCAAATAACCGTTCTAGGTCTTGGAAAGGTTTGGGAACCCAAAGGCTTTCAAATCAGATTTGATCAGCCCGAGAGTTTTCTCTCTTTGGCCAAAACGATTGAGCGTTTAAATGGTTTGCCCGGCTCTTTAAGAGAAGAGAGAATCAGCCGAGTTTATTTGGTAAACCCTAGCCGTTTTAACGGTCGAATAATCAAGCGCCGAACCCTCAATCAAGAAATACGATTCAGGGGGTTAGGGAAGATAAGCTTCCGTTACCAGTCTGGCGGATTTGCCGAAGGATTGGGCTTAGCGGCGAACGCGACAGCGGGCTTTACCACCGGCGACTGTTTGACTCTGGTTTTTACTCATTCAAACGGACGGGTAATTGCCGTTCACGCCGGCCGAGACAGCCTGGTCGGAATGAGAGCCGACGGGGAATTAAAAAAAAGCGTCGTCGATCGGGCCTTAGATTTAATCATCGGCACAGCAGACAAGCCAGAGTCGGTAAGAAAAGTGCAGATCTTCGGATGCTTGGGAATTAACCCTGTTGATTTTCCTCACCCGTTAGATCATCCCCAACACGGAAAGACAAACCGGCAACGGTTAGTCGCGTTGGAAAAAAAGTACGGCGCCGTCGCGCTAACCAACGCCTTCTTGGTTGCTCATCATCACGACCGACAAAGTCGAATCAACCTGCCAGGAATTGTTTCGTACCAGTGCCAACTTCGCGGCATTCCGGCCGATAACATCAGTTTCGCCTCCGAACGAACCGGGAGTTTAAATCCAAATTGGTTCAGCCGTCGTAACGGAGATGACGGTCGAAATTTGATTTTAGTAATCAATCGTCGTCGGACCTAACCCCCCCTCGGTTCATTAAAAAAATGGAACGAGGGTTGTTACTTTAATTTTTTGACCAATTGATTGTATTGATCACCCCGATCAAATTCGTTTTTAAACTGACCGAACGAAGCAAAGCCCGGGCTAAATAAAATCGTGTCGCCGCGTTGGCTAACCACCACGGCTTGAGTCAGGGCCGTTTTGAGGTCAGAAACCAGATCTCCGGCCAAATTGGGCGTCACGGCCAGCAACTTCTCCGTTCCCGTTCCCGGCAAAAAAATAACTTTCCGACAATAGCGCTTGAGGGCGACGGGTAACTCGTTCAGCGGCAAATTTTTGTCGCTCCCGCCGGCAATGAGAATTACTTTTCGACGATGACCAAAAGTTTTAAGCGCGGCCAAAAGCGCGGCCGGCGTGGTCGCCGTGGTGTCATTATAAATTTTTCGGCCGCGCCAAACTCGAACCAGCTCCTGACGGCCCGGCACGCCGGCAAAACCAGCTACCGCTTTTTTAATCGCCGTTAGCGGTAAGCCGAGGGCCTGCGCCGCGGCCGCGGCGCAGGCGATGTTTTCCAAATTATGCGCGCCAAGGATTTTTCGTCGCCAGCTCTTCACATCGTTCGGTCGAGCGATTAAGAGCTTGGACACGGTTGCCCGTACTCGCTCGCCATAAGACGATTTAATCAAACCCTCACCCACCACCAAAACTTCGTCGGTTTTTTGTGCACGGAAAATATTGGCCTTATCGGCAAAATAGCGCTCCATATCACCCTGATAATAATTTTGATGATCAGGCATAAAATTGGTAAACACAGCCACGGAAGGACTAATTTGGGAATCTCCCCAACTCTGCAATTGCCACGAGTCGAGTTCCAGCACGACAACATCACCCGATCTAACTTTTTTAAGCAACGGCAAGGTCGCCAGGCCGCGAACGTTGCCAGCTAGATAGCAGTCACGAAAACCAAGGGTTACCCTTGTTTTCAAGGGTAACCCTTTTATAATCCCATGAATCAAATGCGCCACCGTGCTTTTACCGCGCGTCCCCGTCACCCCCACAAGCATCACCCCGGCCGGCGCCAATTTGGCGAACAGCGAAGCGTCTTGCTCAATCGGAAGGCCGTTTTTTCTGGCCTCGGCCAGATAGGGCGAATTGAGCGGCGCGTTAGCGGCCCGGATAATTAAATCTCGGCTACGAAAATCTTCGAGTCGATGCTCGCCTAAAACAAACTTGATATTTTTAAATTTTTTAAGTTGCCGCAGAGCCGGCGCTAATTCTTTTTCCGTTTTCAAATCTGTCACCAGCAAATCCGCGCCGGCTTCGGCCAAAAATTTGGCCACGCCAATCCCTCGCCCGAGGAGGCCCAAACCCATCAGGGTCACCCTTTTACCACGAAAATAATTTGCAAAATTATACAAGTGCCGTGGGAGAGATTTGAACTCTCATCCCTTGCGGGATACGCT
>CAYWTW010000041.1:2552-5442 GCA_964461325.1 uncultured Candidatus Saccharibacteria bacterium
ATCGAACCTACGACCTCTGTCTTATCAGGACAGCGTTCTACCACTGAACTACACATGCGTCCTTGGCGGGCGGGTCAGGACAGCGTTCCCCGCCCGACCTAGCGGCTCGGTCGTTCGGGCGGGTACCACTAAACTACACGCCCAAAACGGCGGTCGTAGTTTAACACGCCTTAAGATTTTAGTAAAAGTTGCCTCATTTTGTATCCCCGGCAATGTTTCAACATTCCCAAATAGGACGGTGAATTTCGCTCATCTATTTCACCTCGCGCCAACCGCCCTTCAATTCGCTGTCTGGTTTTAACACGCAAAACTCGATAATGCGGGCGAATAACGTAACCCAACCAATCAATGCCCCAACTTAATTTTCGAATGCTTAGTTTGCGAGGATGAAGTTCAAGGCCGAGCCGTGTTTGGAGAAAATCGTTAATTTTCGTCGGCAGGATTTTTAGATGACTCAAATCTGGATGCAAAATCACGAAATCATCGCAATAACGCAGATAGTATCGTTCTCGTAATTCGTGCTTTACGAATTGATCTAACTCATTTAAGTAAATGTTGGCGAAAAGCTGGCTGGTAACGTTGCCGAGCGGTAAACCGCGGCCAGCGGTTGTTTCAAAACTCGAGATGATAAGTTTGAGCAGGTTGAGAATGTCGTTGTCGGTTATTTCACGCTTGATCAAATTGAATAAAACATTGTGGCCAATGCTGTCGAAAAACTTTTTGACGTCGCCTTGTAAGGCATAGGCCGGTTGACGATAATTGCGACTGACTTTGCGGGCGAAGTCTGTCAAACGATTGACGCCAGAATGAACGCCTTTGTTAAAGCGGCAAGAATAAGAATCGTGGATAAAATGACGGTCGAAGGGGTGGTAGAGAACGCGGAATAGGGCTTGATGCACCACGCGGTCGCGCACCGAGGCTTTGTGAATTCGGCGCAATTTGGGATCGCGAACAAGAAAAGTTTGGTATGGGCCGGGACGATAAGTTTGGTTGATTAGCTCGTCGTGGAGAGTGAGTAGATTGCTTTCGAGGTCAAAGCCGAACGCTAGAACATCGGGCTTCTGACTCTTACCGCGCTTGAATTCGCGCCAAGCGTGGAGTAAATTGGCGGGTGAAATAATATGATGCCAAAGCGACCATTGAGTGCCCCCCCCCGCAAGCGTCGAGTTGCCAATTGTTCATAAACTGGGTGAATTATACAAAAGAGTGTATCTGGTGGGGAAGAAGTTGAATAAAGCCGACAAGTTAGGAATCTGGTCGCGAGTAGAAAATGCCAATCTCGCGTGCCTAGAGCTAGCAACGCTGGCTGCCTTGTCGTCGGCAAACAGTAAAACGGAAATTCTGCGACAGCTATCACTCAAGGTGGAAATAACTAAAAGACTTATTCGCCTCTGTTACGAAATTAACTTAGTGGCCGATAAAACTTATTTGTCTTTTGTTCAACAGTTAGAGGAAGTCTCCAAAATGGCAACGGGGTGGAGAAAGTATGCTCTAAACAACGAAAAGACCGGTGGCTGAACCGGTCTTGTTCGCGAAACTTCCAGGCGGATACCACCATTCGGGTTAGCATTATTCCGGTTAGACCAATTGACCCTAAACTTGCCGTTCGCCGGGTTCCAGTTGGCGTTCGCTACCTTGCCGTCGGTATCCAAAAATTGTCCAACCCCATCCATAGCACCAAAAATCTGTGTTGTAAAAGTGCAACCAAATCATCTGCGTTCCTTCACCACGGAAGCAAAGTTTTGAGCCCAGAAACTCACTAGAGTCGGACAAGCAGTTTCGATTTATTTTCGGCAAACCATTATCTGCCCAAAGCAAACTGGTTTATCAGCCGCAAAATAATTCTAAGACAAAGAACGGCCCGATGCAATTATTGCCTCGGGCCGAGTTAAGAGAAAAAGGAGGAAGTAAAAAGGGTCAATGAACTGCCAGGCGGACACCACCAGGCGGGTAAGCATAAAGCCGGCAAGACCACCCGACCCCAAACCCGCCGCGCGCCGGGTCCCAGTAGGCGCTCGCTACCCCGCCGCCGGGATCCAAACTGGAAGTACGGGTCCAGCCACGTGGGTCGAGGTGTTCGGGAATTCCAAGCTCTTGGGCAACTTGCGAGTGATAGCGATTGAGCCACCAGCCAAAGAGTTCCATCGTGATACGGTGGGTCAAGCTGAGGAACACCAAGCGTTGCTCCACGGCTTGATTGTAGGAGAGCTTGTTTGGGGCCTCGATGGTGGCGAGGGTGAGAATCACCACTGACTCGTCGACCGGCTTTAGGTAATTCTCGACGACCGTTAGAGCGCCTAAATCTCTCCAGTACTTCCAGTGTGGAAAATGGTTCCCGATGAGGTCGAAGGCGGTTTGGGCGGTGAGACCCTTCGGTCGGACTACCAACCAGTCGAAACCGGTTTGGTAGGGCGGTAAGGCAAGACTCTTCTCGCCCGTGATATCAAGACCAGCGACCTGCTTGAAGAATTCGCCCCACAAATCAAGTTGTCGCTTGAGGTGGTCGAGGGTCTTTGTACTATCCGCCTTCCCCCGTCGGTTCTTTTTTGCCCTACGCGAGTCACTCTCACCCGGAAATGGGTTCTGTCCTTTTGAAAATAGTTCCAATTCTTTATGCGTGCGGTTGCCGTCAGCCAGCATCACCGTTACGCGGGCCAGCAGACGAAGCGTCGAAGCGCTCGGGCTGCCACCGGGTAGGCTTTTTTCAGCCATGACCAGTTCCTCCTCTGTAAAAGACCCCGAAAACCTTGACGTAGAAACGATTTCTACATCATCCGTCTGGATTATATCATACTCGCAAAATTATGCAAGTTTTTAACACTCTTTCTTTTGCTCTGCCATGCCCTCCATAACTTTGAGCGAAGGAGGGCCGGAGGAAAAGCGCGCTGAC
>CAYWTW010000042.1:0-4011 GCA_964461325.1 uncultured Candidatus Saccharibacteria bacterium
CGGGGTTGATCTGGGCCAGAGCCACTTCGGCAGTCACCCCGGCCGTTTGGTTTTGAATGATGAGGGTGGCTTGCCGCGCGCCGATTTTTCCTGGCAGAACGGCACGATTCTTTTGGCGACGGACGGCGGCGCGGCCGCTTCAACCACGGCCGATCGAGTCAGCGCGGATAGCGTGGTTTATTATTTCTTAACGACGCCGGAGTCGCAAGCGGTTAGATTGGAGTTTACTTTGTCGGCTAGCCAGGGTTCGCTTAGTCGGAGCGAAAGTTTTAGCACGGCGGTGGTTTTGCGCGGCACTTATTAATTTTTATGAGGCGAACAACAAATCATGGCCAGGCGGTTTTGGGCGCAGTTTTGGTGTTGGTGGCCATCACCACCGTGATGGTTGGCGGTTTGGCGACGCCGGTGGTTCGGGAAATCAAAGCGGCGCGCGAGGTCACGGCTTCCAGTTTAAGTTATTTTACCGCCGAGTCGGGCATCGAGGACGCGGTTTTTCGGATTAAACGGGGGCTTAGTTACTTGTCTGCCTACACCTTGGCGGTTGGTAATAATCAGACCGATATTGATATCCAAGGGGACGGCCACCTGCGGACGATTCAATCAGTGGGCGATGCCCACAGCCGTTTTCGTAGTTTAGAGTCCAATCTTAATCTGGATGAGACAAGCGTTGAATTTTTTTACGGCGTGCAGGTGAGCGATGGTGGCGTCCAGATGGCTAATAATTCGACGATTCGGGGCAATATCTACTCGAACGGTAGTATCGTGGGCGGAGCGAGCGCTTCTTCTTTTATCACCGGCGACGCGGTGGTGGCCGGCGGCCTGACTTATCCGCCGCAAGTTAATTACGCCGCGCAGAACAATAATCAACTGTTCGCTAATTTGAATAGCCAGGAGGATATTGCCCAGCCATTTATCGCTCCAGTTACCGGCGTAGTTTCGCGAGTGTCGGTTTATTTGGCCAAGGTCGGCAATCCGAACGATCTAACGCTTAAGATTGCCGCGAACAACGTTAGCGGGAACGGCACTCCGGGTAGTACGGTGAGCGGGGGTTCGGCTTCTGTGGTGGCCGCCGGCGTGGGGACGACGCCTTCTTGGGTGCACGTGTCTTTCGTGTCGCCGCCCACGCTCACCGCCGGCACCAAGTATTGGATTGTTCTTGACGCTAACACCGTTAGCGCCGTCAATCATTGGAATTGGCGCAAAGATACCAGTACTGGCGAATCGGGGAGCGGCGCTTATAAATTTTGGAGTAATGCCAGTCGGGCTTGGTCGGCGCCGGGTACGGGCGTGTTGGCCCATCAGGTTTGGCTTGGCGGCGCTAATACTCAACTCGAAAAGGTAACCGTCGGAGATAGCGCGGCGGGGACGGCCCGCGCTAACGTGTTTGTCGATGCTGTTGTCCATGGGGCTAGTTGCCCAAACAGCTACTGCGTAATTGATAATCCGCCGCGCGTCGAATTACCGATTTCTGACGGCGTGATTCAAGACTGGCGCGATGAGGCGGCGGCCGGCGGTGTTTGCGCCGACCCGGTTTGCGATTCCAGTGGCAATTACATTTTAACCAACGGGCAAACGGCTAATTTGGGGCCGATCCACGTCCCAGGGAATTTGACGATTGATAACAACGCCAACTTAATTCTGGATGGCACGGTCTGGGTGTCGGGCAACGTCACTTTGTCTAATAATTGTGGCGTCAATTTAAATTCTGGTTATGGCGATAGTTCCGGTTTGTTGCTGGCGGATGGGAAAATCACTGTTTCTAATAATTGCACGCTGGCTGGCTCCGGTGATCGCGACAGTTTTTTGATGCTCCTGTCGGCCAAGAACGCGTTAACGGAAGAAGTAATCACGGTGGATAACGGGGCGACGGGCGTGGTTTATTATGCCGGCAGTGGCCGTATTCGTTTCTCCAATAATTCTTACGCCAAGGAGGCGACGGCCTATGGCTTGACGATGGATAACGGCGCGACTATCGAGTATGATAGCGGTTTAGCGAACGTTAATTTTACTTCCGGGCCTGGCGCTTCGTTCGAATTGCTTGATTGGTATGAGTACTAAAACCAAAAAATTGATTGTTGCCAATTGGAAGATGAATCCCGAAACGCCGCGGGAGGCGCGAGAGTTGTTTGGCCGTGTTAAGCGTCTAGCGGCTCGCGCCCGAGCCGCTCACGTCGTGGTTTGCCCGCCCGCTCTGTGGTTGCCGCTGATGCGCTCGGGAGTTAATTTGGAGCTGGGCGGTCAAGATTTATCAGCCGAATCCGTTGGTAGCGGGGCGTTTACCGGTTCCGTCTCTGGCGCGCAACTCAAATATGCTGGCGCGACCTACGTGCTGATCGGCCACTCCGAGCGTCGAGCGTCTGGCGAGACGGACGAACTGATCCAGCGCAAATTGCGCGCCGCGCTGCGCGCGGGTTTGCGACCCATTCTCTGCGTGGGAGAACGCGCGCGCGATGCTAATGGAGATTATTTACAAATTATCCGGCAGAGTTTGGAAACAGCAACGGCCGAGATTCCTCGAGCCCACCTGGCTCGATTGGTGGTGGCTTATGAGCCGATTTGGGCGATTGGCGAGGGCGCTAACGGGGCTGATACGCCGAACGCCTTTCTCGAGCAAGCCATCTTTATTCGGCGAGTGATGAGCCAGCGCTTGCCGCCCAAACAAGCGAGTGCTCTGCCGGTTCTCTATGGCGGTTCGGTTAACGAAGAAAACGCCGCGGCCTTTCTCACGATTGGCGCGGCCGACGGTCTGCTCGTCGGCCGCGCCTCGCTTGGGGCTGATAAATTTGCCGCGATTGTTAAAGCCGCGGCGGAACGAATTTGATGCTTGATTTTAATCGTTTCTCCATTCGGCAGTTAGCTAATCAAGATCTCGCCGGCCGACGGGTTTTGTTGCGTCTGGATCTAAATCTGCCGATGACGGCCGGAGTCGTGGCCGACACTTTCCGGCTCGAGCAGAGTCTGCCGACGATTAAATTTTTGCTCGAACGCGGCGCGACGGTTATCGCGCTTAGTCATTTAAGCGGTGACGCGCGTTTATCGCTCCAACCGGTCGCGACGGCGCTTGGCCAATACTGGCCGGTTAATTTTGTGCCGGATTGGCTCGCTTGGCTGGAACGCGGACCCAAACCGCTGCCCCCCGCCTCGCTCTGGCTGTTTGATAATTTGCGTCAGGCCGCCGGCGAGGAAAAAAACGACCCAGAATTTACTCGTAAACTTGGCGCCTGGGGCGACCTGTTCGTCAATGACGCTTTTTCCGCCTCGCATCGCGAACACGCTTCGGTTGTCGGTCTGCCGCGCGCGCTCCCGTCTTTTATTGGCGAGACGTTCGCCTCCGAGGTCGCGAGTTTGTCGCGTTTGTTCGACCCGGCTCACCCGTTCGTAGTGGTGCTGGGCGGGGCGAAGTTTGGCACCAAATTGCCGTTGGTGGAAAAATTTTTGAAAATTGCCGACGACATTTTTATCTATGGCGCGCTAGCGAATGTTTTTTTCCGTCGTTTGGGCGCGGAGACCGGCCAATCCCTAGTGGATGAAGAAGTCAAAATCACCAACGATCTTTTGCGCCATCCCAAAATCAATTTGCCGATTGACGTGCGTACCCGCGATGGTAATCGCGTTGGCATAAAAAGTTTTCGCGCCGTGTCTCGCGGCGACTCAATTTTAGATATCGGCCTGCAGTCAATCGAAGCCGCTTTGGAAAAAATATCTGAAGCTAAAACAATTCTTTGGAACGGCCCGGTCGGTTTGTGCGAAGACGGTTTTACCGGTGGGACAAAAGCCATTGCCCAACTGATTACCGCTAGTCCGGCGCGCACAGTTATCGGCGGGGGCGACACGATTGCCGCCGTGTCTAAATTAGGATTATTAAATCAATTTAGTTTTGTTTCCACTGGTGGGGGAGCGATGCTTGATTTTTTGGCTAACGGTACCTTGCCCGGTCTTGAGGCTCTTGCCATCTCACCCAATGTGTTAAAATAATCATATGACCCACCTCCTCCCTCTCCTCTCCCTCCT
>CAYWTW010000043.1:0-2460 GCA_964461325.1 uncultured Candidatus Saccharibacteria bacterium
AACCCCCGACCGTCTGCTTAAGAGGCAGCTGCTCTACCAACTGAGCTAACGAGGCGAAAGCCCTTAGATTCTAAATCAAAATTGCCAAAAGTAAACTTCAAAAGCCAAGTCGCCAGATTGTTGCTCGGCCGCCCCGTGGCCGAGCGGATTTTGCGTCGGGTCGCCAATCTGGTTACCAACTTACCCCGTCCGCCCGGTTTGGCGGTTTTGTTGGTTGGTCGCGATCCGGCTTCCGAACTTTACGTTCGTCTCAAGCGGCAAACGGCCAAGCGTTTGGGTTTTGGTTTTCGGCTCAAACATTATCCCGAAACGCCGCCATTGGCGACCGTGCTCCGTTTGATCAAGCGTTGGAATGACGCGTCGGCCATCGACGGCATTCTTGTTCAGTTGCCCCTGCCGCGCGCGCTACCGATTGAGATGGTAATGGGCGCCATCGCGCCACAAAAAGATGTCGACGGTTTCCACCCGCGAAACAAATTGATTGAGCCGGTCCTGCCTCAAGCGGTGATGAGATTGATTAAAACGGCGAGGCCGCGGCCGGGGAGCCGGGCGGTGGTTTTGGCCCGTTCGCCGGTGTTTGGGCAAATGATGACTTCTCATCTGATGCGGGCCGGTTATCGGGCGAACTTTTTAGTCTGCGCGGGAGCCCAATTGTCTCGCCCGGCCGCGATCGCGCTCAAGCAATCGGTGATAATCGTTAGCGCTCTTGGTCAGCCCGGGATTCTCCGTTCCGAGTCTGTCGGGCCGCGAGCGATCGTGATCGATGCCGGGATTAAGCGACGCGGGGGAAAGGTTTGGGGTGACGCCGCGCCCACGGTTCGAACTCGGGCCGGATTTCTCACGCCTGTGCCCGGAGGCGTTGGCCCGGTGACTATCGCTTGCCTGTTTTATAATTTGGCCCGTCTGGCCCGAGCGTCGAAAGTGACAAAACGTCCGTCGTCGACGTTATAAGGTGTAATTATGTGTGGTTTGGTTGGCTATGTTGGTTCACGGCGAGCGGCCCCACTGCTATTGGCTGGTCTAAAGGCGCTTGAGTATCGCGGTTATGATTCGGCCGGTTTAATTATTCTATCCAAAGGACACTTGGTTGGTCGGCGTACGGTCGGAGCCGTGAGCCGATTGGCTGATTTAATTAAAGCTGATAAGCAGTTGAAAACCGGCACTCTCGGCATCGCGCACACGCGTTGGGCGACCCACGGCGTGCCCAGCTTAAATAATGCTCATCCTCACACCGACTGTTCGGGACTAATTTCTATCGCGCATAACGGCATTATCGAGAATTATCGCGAGTTGAAGGAGTATCTAATTAGTCGTGGTCATAAATTTAATTCCGACACGGATTCCGAGGTAGTGGTTCATCTGATCGAAGATTTTAAACTCCGTGGTGAAAATACTCGTTCGGCGTTTTTAAATGCTTTGCGAATGTTGCGCGGCGCCTACGCGCTTGTGCTCATCGACGCGGCTCAACCGCGCGCGCTTTATGCCGCCCGTCTTTCCAGCCCTTTGGTCGTCGGGCTGGGCCAACGCGAAACAATCATCGCGTCCGATCCGTCGGCGCTGATCCGTCAGTCTGACAAGGTGATTTATTTGCGCGATGGGGAAGTGGTGGTGGCCACTGGCGGCCAGGTGGAAGTAATCAATCTTGATGAAGAACCGGTTTCGGTTGAGGTGGTGCGAATGGAATGGACTCTGGAGCAGGCGCAAAAAGGCAATTATCCCCATTTCATGTTGAAGGAGATATTTGAAGGGCCGGAAGTGGTGCGTTTGGCTCTGCGCGGACGGCTACGGGCCGCGCCGGGCGAGGTTAAATTGGGCGGATTGGAGCAAGTGGCCGATCGTTTGAGCCAGGCGCGCCGTTTGATTATTTTGGCCTGCGGGACGTCATATTATGCCGGCTTGGTGGGCGAGTATTTATTTGAAGAGATTGCCCGACTGCCGACCGAAGTCCACTTCGCCTCCGAGTTCCGTTATCGTGACGAGCCGCTCGACGCCACTTCGGTGGTGCTCGCCATTTCCCAATCTGGCGAAACAGCTGATACTCTAGCCGCTCTGCGCAAGAGTAAAGATTTTAATTTACTATCGCTCGGTTTGGTCAACGTCGTTGGTTCAACTATCGCGCGCGAAACCGACGCCGGCGTTTATAACCACGCCGGACCAGAAATCGGCGTTGCTTCCACCAAAGCGTTTTTATCCCAACTAACCACGCTGGTTTTAATCGCGGTTTATTTATCAAAACGTCAAGATGCTAACAGCAAAGAATTATTAATTGAGTTGGAAAAAATTCCGAAAAAAATCGAGCAAATTTTGGCTCGCGCCGACGAAATGAAAAATTTGGCTGATCATTATGTCGATAACCAAAATTTTCTTTTTCTAGGTCGGCGTTACAATTATCCCACCGCGTTAGAGGGCGCTTTGAAGTTGAAAGAGGTGTCGTATATCCACGCCGAGGGTTTTGGCGCG
>CAYWTW010000044.1:0-2186 GCA_964461325.1 uncultured Candidatus Saccharibacteria bacterium
TTAGAGCGTGGGACTCATAAGCCCAAGGTCGCTGGTTCGATCCCAGCCGCCGACATCTGGATTTTACCTCGGTTTTGGGTTAGAATAATTTACTGTCACAAGTTATAATCAAGGTGTTAAGATCGGTGATCTTTTACTGGGACGAAAAAAAAGAATTTTTGAAGATTATAAAAATAAGCGGCTGTAGCTCAACGGTAGAGCACTCGCCTGTCACGCGAGAGGTCGTGGGGTCAGCACCCATCAGCCGCGCCACTAACGCAAAAAACCGCCAGCTCATCCAGATGAGCTGGCGGTTTGGCGGTCGACTGGAGCGGGGCCACCCAAAGATTCAAAAACAACCCGTGCTGGTCTGTGATTCCGCGAATTTTGTCCGCGCTATCGACCTAGCAAAATCCAAGAGCTCTTGAACTTTCGGCGATTGGAAATCCGGCGGTAGCGCTTCGGGATCTAGTAGGTCGTTGACCAGCGCCTGTAATGGTTGATCAGCCAAAAGACCTCCTAGATACTCCAGTCCTTCGCGCGGCTTGGACTTTTTTGCGCCTATCAAATAGTTCACTACCCCCTGCGCCAACCCAGCTTTCTCAAGAGCCTCTGCCTGCCTCATTCTTTGCGAATAAAAGTCGGGATTGGGATTTCCGCATATCATAACAACGTCCTCCTTTCTGGTGGGGGATATTATCTCTTTTACGGTCGTTTGTCTATCTGTTCCTTGTGGCAAAGGGTTGGGCCGGTTATCCTACAAGAATGTCTGGCTGGAAAAAACTCCCTTTTTTAGCGTTGATGTTCGTTTGGCTTATCCCCGCGGCCGCTTTTGCCGAAAGTGGCGAGTTGGTGGTCGATACAACGACCATCTCTCGGGCTCAAGTGGTCGAGATTTTGAAGCAGGAAAGCCGGACGATTCCCGGCACGGAGACGTCGGCGATTTACCAGACGATCACCGCCCGTTTTCTCGACGAGACGCGCGCGGGAGAGACCATCACTCTGGAGAATGATTTTTTAGTTCTGCGGGCCGGCGAGAAATTTTTTCTGCAATGCACCCGGGATGGTTTGGACGGACGGGAGCTTTGCGCCGTTCGAGACGTTGACCGGCGCGGGGTGCTTCTCGTCTTTGTCGTTTTGTTCGGCGCGGTGATCGTTATTTTTTCCGGCTGGCAGGGCCTAAGATCGTTGGCTAGTCTCGCGGGTAGTTTGCTCGTGATTTTATATGTTCTCGTCCCTGGGTTGTTGAGTGGTTACCCGCCGGTGCTCACGAGCACGGCCATCGCGACCGTGATTTTATTTTTGGCGATATATTTTACTCACGGATTCAACCGCGAATCGACGGCGGCTTTTGCCGGGACGGCGCTGGCCGTTATTTTAACTGGCGCGTTGGCCTATTGGGGGGTAGTTTTGGCCCACTTGAGCGGCTTTGCTTCCGAAGAGGCGATTTATCTCAATTTTAACACTCGCGGTAGTTTGGATTTTTCCGGTTTGTTGCTTAGCGGTATTATCATCGGCGTGCTCGGCGTGTTGGATGATATCGCGATTACGCAAGCGGTGGTGGCGCGCGAGCTGGCCCGTTCCGCTCCCCATCTCTCGCGCCGCGCGATCTATAAGCAAGCGTTACGCGTTGGTCGAGAACACGTCGGCGCCCTCGTCAACACTCTGGCCTTGGCTTACACCGGCGCTTCTTTGCCCTTGCTCTTACTTTTTTCCACTTCCGAAGCGTCCGTTTCGAGTATCATCAATCAAGAAATTTTCGCGACGGAGATTCTGCGGACGGTGGCGGGGAGCATCGGTCTCGTGCTCGCGGTGCCGCTGACGACCCTGATCGCGGTGTGGTTGCTGATTCGCCCCGACCGGGCCAAAATCTCGCCAGATGTTTTGGCTAGAGAGCAAAACGCGCTTAAACAGTTTGAGCATAAACATTAGGCAATCGACAAAACACCCCCGGCTTGATAGATTAAACTCGTTCGCCAATCTGGCGACGCCAGCGTAGCTCAGTTGGTAGAGCACATCCATGGTAAGGATGAGGCCGCCGGTTCAATCCCGGCCGCTGGCTCCAAGATTAGACGTTTTGGTTTTTGACCTACGGAAGCATGGGCGGCGCAAAGCGCCGCCCATGCGCTTTCCCCAATTTTTTCAACCCCGATTGGAGCCGCGCCTTCGGCGCGGCGCACGATTTTGTTTTGGAGGAGGAGGTTCGA
>CAYWTW010000045.1:0-2046 GCA_964461325.1 uncultured Candidatus Saccharibacteria bacterium
TCGAACCTGCGCTTGGCGAGCCGCGCCGTGCGCGGCGAGCCAGTGTTTCCGTTCTCTGCCGCGCTTCGCGCGGCCAATTCGGTCGGCAAAATTCCTGAAAGTTTAATACTGGTGGACTTACCGGGAATCGAACCCGGACCTCGGCAATGCGAATGCCGCGTAATACCATTTTACTATAAGCCCGCGGTGGACGATGCAGGAGTCGAACCTGCGACCTTGCGAATGTGAATCGCACGCTCTAACCAGCTGAGCTAATCGTCCAGTCGATAATTTTATACCATGCTACAATGTTTGACGCAAAATGAGCGAAATTAAAAATTTAACGCCCGAGGAATTTCCGCCACTCTTAAACGAAATCAATGACCCGCCGACCTCTTTGTATCTTGAGGGGCAACTCCCCGACCAGGAACGGCTTTGGCTGACGGTGGTCGGCTCCCGTCGCGCGAGCGCTTATGGCCGAGAAATCTGCCAGCAACTTATCACTGAATTAACGACTGCCCCGGTCGTCATCGTCTCTGGATTAGCCATCGGCATCGACACCATAGCGCACCAAACCGCCCTACGCGTCGGCTTGCCAACCGTGGCGATTCCCGGTTCGGGTTTAGACCGAAGCGTCCTGCACCCGCCTTCCAATCGCCGCCTGGCCGATCAGATTGTGGCCAGCGGCGGCGCCTTGCTCTCAGAGTTCGCGCCCCTGCGGCCGGCCGCCGTCCACACCTTCCCCCGGAGAAATCGCTTGATGGCCGGCCTGAGCCACGGCGTTCTCGTCATTGAGGCCGACCTCCAATCGGGCACGCTCATTACCGCCCGTCTGGCTCTCGACTACAATCGCGAAGTGTTGGCCGTGCCGGGACCGATCTTTTCCAATCAGTCGCGCGGCACTCACCAATTGATCCGAAGCGGCGCAGCCTTGGTAACCAACGGCCAAGAAATTTTGGCTAGTTTGGGTTTAGACGCCGTCAGCAATAATCAAACCGCCGCTCCCCTAGCGGCGGAAGAAGAAAGTCTGGTGGCCATTTTACGCGTGGAACCGCGCGGCCGAGACGAGCTAATCCGCGAACTTGACGAACCGGCACCCGCGGTGATGGCCCGATTATTGGCTTTGGAGTTACGCGGGATAATCAAAGAGACCGGCGGGCTTTACCGTCTTGCAAAAAACTAAAATTCGTGTACTAATTGAGCAACTTATGAAAAATCTGCTGATTGTGGAATCCCCAGCCAAAGCTAAAACTATCGGCCGCTATTTGGGTTCTGACTACAAAGTGCTCGCGAGCGTCGGCCACGTTCGCGATCTGCCGAAATCTAACCGCCAAGCCATCGACGTCGAACACCACTTCCGTCCTCATTACGAAGTTGTCGCGGGCAAGGAAAAGGTGGTGACGGAAATTAAACGGGCCGCCAAACAAGCCAAAACCGTTCTCTTGGCTACCGACCCGGATCGCGAAGGCGAAGCCATTGCTTGGCACGTCGCTGAAGCGGCAGATCTCAAAGATCCGCAACGAGTCCTCTTTCACGAAATCACCAAAGAGGCGATAAAAAAAGCTCTGAATGAACCGCGCGCTTTGGATAAACGTCTACGCCGCGCCCAAGAGGCGCGACGCGTTCTCGACCGGCTCTTCGGCTACGAACTTTCGGAGCTAGTGTGGAAAAAACTGCGTTACGGCCTTTCGGCTGGACGAGTTCAGACCCCGGCCCTGCGCTTGCTCGTCGAGCGAGAGAAAGAAATCCGCGCGTTCATGCCCGAAAAATTTTGGGTGATTAGCGCCGACCTAGCTAATCAAAGTGGCGAGGTCGTTACCTTTATCTGCGTTGACGAACCAAAAGCTGAATTAGCGGCAAATGATTTAGTGATTAAGGCCAAAAGGGCTGATTGGTTGATTGAATCGGTCGAATCAACCGAGGTCAAACGTTCGCCGCGGGCACCATTCACCACTTCCACCCTGCAACAAGCAGCTTCTTCTCGTCTGGGACTATCCCCCGCGCAAACAATGCGCTTAGCTCAAAAATTATACGAGGCGGGGCGGATTACCTATATGCGCACGGACA
>CAYWTW010000046.1:0-1868 GCA_964461325.1 uncultured Candidatus Saccharibacteria bacterium
TCAATCCGCAAGCCAGTCCAATCAAAAGCGTAGGGCTCGCTCTGATCGTAGGTAATAGACAAGCCGTTAAAGACGGTAGCTCGAGTGACGGCATGAGTAAAATCACCACCGACGATTCTCGCTAATTCACGGTGAGTGACTTGCAGACGATCCAGATAATCGAGCGCGGTGCCGTATAAAATTTGGTCGGCGAGATAGCTCGTCGAAGCAATGTCGGCCGCGGCTTGCAACTCCAACGGAACAACACGGTCGGTGTTTAAAGCAATCGCGTCGGTCCGTCCGGTGATAATGTTTTGCTGATGACTTGACAAAAGTTCGCTGGCCAACGGCTCGCCCAGATCACGGACCGGGGCGGTGAAGTCAAGCGTGTAGTGTTGAGCTTGGCCCAAGGTGGTCGTCGCGACGCCCGAGGCGGCCACTTCGCCCCGGATCTTAATCACCGGCCGGACGGCCACTAACGAGAGCGGCACCACGTCGTAGATGGTAGCAAAACTATTGATAATGGTTTGATCTTCGGGCGTCGCCGCTTCGTAAGTAATTAGAATCTCGTGGTCGGCTAAATCGGAGAGATTGGCCGTATGATTGAGCACCGCGTTGGAGTCATCGTCGAGAATAGTAAATTCTAATGTGTGACGGAGACCGCTAGGAATAAAATCGTAAGCGCCAAGATCCTGGCTCAATTCGTAGGGCAAAACACCGGGGATAAAATCAAAATAACGAATTTGAGGATAAGCTCGGGTTAAGGCCTCGTCGTAAGTGAGATCGGGATAATAATCGGGCGGAAAGTCGGCCAAAGCTGATTCCACTTCTGTTTGGAAAGCGGCCAACGGCTCGAGCGCGCCGTAATCCCCCGCCAGATAATCGTCGAAAAAGTCTTCCACAACAAAATCGTGATTGGCGAGATGCTCCAGCACGTCTATCGGCCGTTCGTGGTAATAGGAGTTGACCGTCGGCTCCAGCGGCACCCATTGAGACGCGCCGCCGTCAGCGAGATCCGCGCCGCGGCTATAGCCATAAGGGAAATAGGCCTCGACGTAGTGCCACTCCAGAACAAAAAAGTAGGGTTCATCTTCGAGCGTGTATAGCAAGTAAGGCACACCGGTTAATGAGAGAATCCGGCCGGCGGCGAGCGGCGACTCGACGCCCAGCAAATCGATCACGGTTCGCAAATTCATTTTCGCCTCCACCCGGCGATAGCGGGCCGGCACATTGCTCGCTCGGAGCAGGGCCACAAGCAGTGCCGATTTATCAGCGTCGTTGCCAGCCCGCTCCACCAGGGTCGCCGCCGCCCCTTTCTTAGAGCCGTAATAGGGAACGTACTCGATCTCATTGCGAACAAAGTTTAGAATGGTCAGCGGATCGTGGTTAAGAACGGCGGCCTGGTCTTGAAGGGCTTGAGTCAGCTGGATTTCCGCGCCCGCACTCAAATAATCGTCGGGGTCGCCGCTCGCCACGAGCGCTTTGGTAGAGCTCGGCTTATATTTTTCGACCGGAAGCAAATTAAGCTCGCCCGCGTAACTTTCGACCTGAAAAGGTTTGGAATTCAGGGGTTTGATTTCGGTCGAATAATGAACCGGTTCATTTAACTCGCTCCGGTCGCCGCGTCGCGCCTCGAAAGCGTCGAGGCGCTCCAAAGCGACTGGCGGCAACTGGCTGGCCGTAAGATGCTCGCGGACAGCGGCCAATTGATCGTCCATCGACAGTTTTAAGTTTTTCTTAAATTTTGATTCGGTAGTCGACGGCGTGGCGGCAGTAAACACCACCGCCTCGTCAGACCATTCCGGTACCGTGGCTTGAGCGGCGACCGCCAGAGGCGAAAAGGCAAACCAAGCAATGAGTGGAAGTGCCGGAATCCGCCACGGGGTCAT